>CALGIY010000064.1 GCA_937914965.1 uncultured Thermoanaerobacteraceae bacterium
CTGTCATTGGATAGGTCCACCGAGAAGTATAGGCTTCCAATGCATGAGTCAGGGCGTCCATCCCCGTCTGGGCAGTAACATGGCGCGGCATGCTCATCGTCAATACAGGATCCACAACAGCAGCAGATGCCAGCCACGAATCCCACCTGATACTCTGCTTCCTCCCGGTATCAGGATCACTTAATACAGCGTTCTTGGTTACCTCCGCTCCACTACCGGCGGTGGTAGGCACTGCTATCCAGGGAAGTCCAGCCCGTTCAATCTCTTTTCCCTCAAAATAATCCTTGACTTTACCATCCCCATGATAAAGCCCTGCAGTGGCTTTGGCCACATCCAGAACACTTCCTCCACCCACCCCGATCACCAGATCTACGTCGTATTCACGGGCTATTTTTAAACTTTCCTCAACACTTTCCAGGGTGGGTTCGGGAGCAATCCCACCGCAGTAGATGATTTTGAGTTCAGCTGCCTCTAGAGGCCCAATCACCCGCTCGATCATCCCACTAGCCTGGAGAGAGCCTTTACCCATACACAATAGTACCTTTTTTCCGAAATTGCTCGCTTCCGCACCCAGGCGCCCGGCACAACCAGGCCCGAAAATGATCCTTTGGGGTACCAGAAAATCAAAAAGCATTCTTCATCCACATCCCTTATATCGGTGATAGGCACCTGTTAATATATACCTTATTTGATGTCAACATCATTCTCATTTTATCAGATCTCATCAATGTTTCAGGTATTATCCGCAAGTTGTCGTGAACTTCTTCCTCTGCCTGAGACACAAAATCTCAGCTATGTGTCGCCCGGAATAAAGACACCCAGGTACACTGCCCCCAACTACCCACTGCCCAGCCATCAGGAAGTTTTCCAGCCCGGGAAGTGTCCTTTTCGTTACACTTACACTCATCATTATTTCCGGAGTATACAGCCAGCCCATACCAGCCCCTTTATAGTTCCGAGTGTAGCGCCAGGTAGTATAGGGAGTAGCAACATCGGTCATTTCCACCTGTGATTTGATCCCCGGATAATGAACATCAAGCCGGTCCAGCACATCTTGCGCAATCTGTTCCTTTTCCGCTTCATAACGCGTACGGTTATCCCTTCGTAAATCGTTCCAGTAGTCCCAATCCGTTTCAAACTCAACCTGGACTACCGTTTTACCGGGTGGAGCAAATTTAGAGCTGTAATTAAATATACGAACAAAAATACCATCCACTGTACTGCCGGCCACATCCAGGGGGTGATTCAAGAAGATGGTGTTAAAAGGTGGTTCCCCAGGAAATTCACGATCAACACCGAAGTTAACCATGATCATGGGGCTGCAGGGTTTCCACTCCGTATAGCGCTTTTTTATCTGCTCGTCAAGGTAGCGTCCACGAAGCATCTGAAAAATAGTGCTGTAGCCATCGGCAGCAGAAACAATTATATCTGCCCGGTGCTCGCTGCCGTCTGCCAAACGCACACCTACAGCCCGGTTTTCTTCAACAAGGATCTCTTCAACTGCAGATTGATAAGTAATCTGACCACCTAGGTCCCTATAGCGCTGCTCAATGGACATAGCGAAGTCTAGTGACCCGCCCTCGATTAAACCCAACCGCTCCTGTACACACATTCCCAGGATCATCATGACGAACCAAACAGGCACCTCTGGCAAGAACATATACTTTAGAACCTTGCGCAGCACAGGATCACTCACATCCTGAGTGTAATCAGTAATGGTCTTGTTGTACTTTCCAGTAAAATACCTGAACAGCCGGCGCATCTCCCACAACTGCCTGATTCCATCGAACCGGCCTGCCAGCTCAGGCGGCTTGGCATAATCCATCCCATCCATTCCATCTCTCTGCATAGCACGAGCACCTGCTATCAGGTCATCGATCTTTTGAGCATCCTCCGGGAAAAATGATTTCCAATCGGCAGCAAGTCGGTCCAGTTCTCTCCCTACAACCAGGGTTTTGCCGCTGGACTCATCTATATACCTGCCGTAGATCTCAAGATCAGTGAAACTACCGCCCTGAGCGGCACCCAGTTCACGGTAAATCTCATAAGCGGGCTGTCCCGGTTTATGGTCCATAAGGAAGTGTATACCACCATCTATGGTATAGCCTTTTCTTTTCCAGGCAGTCGCCACTCCACCGGGCTTACTATGCTGTTCAAATATCCTTGCATTAAAGCTGTTCATCTGACAGTAACATCCGGCAGCTAGACCTGCCAATCCTGCGCCAATGATAATCACAGAATTATCCATTCACCATCACCCCTCCCCCTGGACAATATTGATTGACCAATACAAGGAGAACTGCGGGCCGATTACTTTCCATACACTGCTCACAGTTCTTCTTTATTATATATCAATATTCGCCATATATGGCAGGAGTGTTTTCTTTCCTACTGGCGGGGTGTACCAGCATACCTGATCCTTAAAGCCTCAGACAAATCAATAAAACATAAAACCAGGGTTTGCCCTGGCTTTTATTAAAAATAATTTATTCTACCATCGAACTGTCGGCCATATGAGCGACAGTTGTCTAATTTCCCACAAAGAGTACTTACTGAGATGCTAGAAATTTCACATATACCTGAAGGGGTCCGTCTTGACCTGGGAAACCACTACTGTAAGCTCCTGCCCGGCTTCATTTGCCTTCTCTTTAATGTAGTCCGCCAGCACAGGAACAACCACCTGCTCGGTACCGTAGTGCCCGGCATCAACCACGGCAATCCCCTGATCCACGGCATCCAGTGCCCCATGATGCTTGACATCCCCCGTCAGATAAACATCAGCACCGCACTTCAAGGCATGAGGAAGGAACATCATGGCACTTCCACCGCACAGGGCAACTTTGGAGACAAGCCTTTCTGGTTCCCCAGTGACCTTCACCACTTCCAACCCCAGACAGACTTTCACCTTCTGTGCAAAATCAACAAGGGTCAGCGGTTCAGGGAGTTTACCTACCCTTCCCAATCCATTACGGGTTCCCTGATTCTTCAGGGGATATAGATCATAAGCCACCTCTTCATAGGGGTGTGCCGCCAACATCTCTTCTATGACTTTCTTCAACTTATTCTCCGGAACAATGGTCTCGATCCGCAGTTCAGCCACCTTCTCAAGCTTTCCGGTCTTCCCGATAAAAGGATTAGTCCCCTCTAGAGGTTTGAAGGTGCCGGTACCCTCTGTCTGAAAGGTGCAGTCAGAGTAGTTACCGGTCCAACCCGCCCCGCGAGAGCACATCGCTCGGCGCACCTGGTCCTCATACCCGGCAGGAACAAAAGCAACCAACTTGTACAACTGTTCTTCACCGGTAAGAAACAAAAGGTCCACATCCACCAACCCCAGCCGGTCCACCAGGATATCATTGATACCACCGGAAACTGCATCAAGATTGGTGTGCGCAGCATATAAGGCAATCCCCTCCCGAATCAACCGGTAAACATGAGAAGCGGGATAAAGATCGGACCTCAGGTACGGAAGGGGGTCGCGGTAAAGGGGGTGATGGGAAACAATCATCTGTGCCTTTTCCTTGATCGCTTCTGCAATCACATCCCTTGTGACATCAAGGGTTACCAGCACCTTGTCGATCTCATCTGCCGGTGCCCCCACCAGCAGTCCTATCCGGTCCCAATCTTCTGCTAAATCAGGCTTGGCCCATTCCTCAATCCAGTCCATAATTATCTGGCACTTAACTGACATTTTTGATTACCCTCCTGCAAAGATCTATCTTCTTCCGCCATTCCCGGCGCATTTTTCTGGCAGCCGGGGTTTTAGCATGCCGCAGTGATCTTAAAACATTTTCGGCGAGTGATATTTTCTCCTGGAGAAGAGATACCAGGAGAGGGTGTTTCTTTTCTACAAGACACGGCCCGATATCAAGCAGTTCCTCTTCTTTTCTACTTATCTTTAAACCCGGATCAGGTGAGTGTTCGGCAATAATTATTTCATAGAAACGCTCATGCTCCAGCAGCAGATCTTCATCAATGATTGTCCACCCATGATTAAACAACCATCTTCGTAGAATTCCTGCTCCACTCTGGGGTTGTAAAATTAGGCGACCAGCAGCATCCAGCACAGTGGGAGAAGGTGACAATATATCTGTAATTTTTGCTCCCCCCATGCCGGAAATAACGATCACACCTGCTTCACCAGGATTCAGAGATTCCAGACCATCCCCCTGCCTGATTTCAATGGATTTTTCCACCCTGTAAAGGATCACATTGGCTCTTGCCGTCTCCAATGGGCCGGTACAGAGATCACAGGCAATCGCTCGCGGTGATATCTTCTGTAAAATTAAATAAATAGGCAGTAACGCATGATCTGTCCCGATATCAGCAACAACACTTCCCTTGGGTACAAAACCAGCAATCCTGGTAAGCCTCTCTGACAATAGCACAGTGACTACCCCCTTCTCTTCAAGATCCGGAGGGATAAAATAACTAGGATCTATAATCTGCCTGGACCTCGGTACCGATACCACCCCGGGGCCTGAAGTCGCCTTTCACCGTAAGGGAAACCGGGTCCAAGAGCCTGACAAGGTCTTCCTTCACCCGGTTCACCACATGCTCCTGTAAAACCCCAACATTCCGATAGGAATTAAGATAATATTTCAGGGACTTGAGTTCGACAAGCTTATCCCGTGGAATATAACTGATGGTCAGTGTCCCGAAATCAGGTAGACCTGTCCAGGGACAAACAGAAGTAAACTCCGGGTAGATATAGGCAACTTCTGTAGCGCTACCTGGGTATTCGAAAGGTATCGCCTCCAGCACCTCTACCGCAATCGCTTCGTAAGTGTCCGTATCCCAACGCTGTGTACATTTTTGTATTTTTTCTTCCATGATCTATTCCCCTTTACAAATTGAACATTTGACCCCGATACAAAACCAGCGGTCTGCGGTCACTGCAGTAATCGGCGGCAACCACTTCTCCGATAAACATGGTATGGTCGCCGGAAACCAGGCTTTCTACGAGTCTGCATTCAAGATTTGCCAAGGCACCTTTTATCCTGGGAACGGAAATAACCTCACCGGGCTCCGTGGATAGACCCAGTTCCTTAACCTTATCCACATCCCGCCCAGACCTTGTACCACAAAAAAGGGCTCCTTCAGCATCCCCTTCTCCCATGATGGTCACCATAAACTCCTTCGATTTAACAATCAGGTTGTGGATATAACGCTGTGGAGCTACTGATATCATCACATGAGGGGGATCACTGGATTCCTGGTTGAGCCAGGCCACAGTAGTGATATCGTGTACGTCTCCATCTACAGCACCAATCAATGCTACCGGCATAGGTAACCGGTGTAGAGCTTGGCTAATCTGATCTGTTGCCAAAGATTGCCCTCCTTAAAAGATTTTCTCATACCATTTTAATACACTACTATATAAGATCCAAGAGGACAAACGGTTCCCATGCCTACACATCTACCCCGCGATCGTCGTTCAGTTCAATAAATCTGAAAAGATTGGCAGGAAAACCGGGCACCAAAGTAAAAAAGATATAATTTACAGTAAGCTTTAAAAAAACCAAAATACCGGACAGGAGGCAAGCCCTATGAAAAAAAATCAAGAACATTTTCGCGGCTGTCTGATCGGTGGCGCAGTTGGAGATGCCCTGGGATGGCCAGTTGAATTTTTGCGGCTTGACGAAATAAAAGAAATCTACGGCCCTGACGGTATCACAGAACTAGATATTGGCATCAGTGGTAGGGCTGAGATCACAGATGACACCCAGATGACTCTATTTACAGCCGAAGGGCTGCTGAGGGCGGCCACAAAAGGCTCAGGACAAGCCAGCAGCCATCTTCCTTCTGTTGTCTTTAATGCATACCAACGATGGCTGGTTACTCAGGGATACCAAACAAAGGGCACACTTGAAAAACTTGATGGCTGGTTGATTGGCATCAGTGAACTGCACCAAATGCGTGCCCCGGGTAATACCTGCCTCTCCGCATTAAAAAGCGGACACATGGGAACTATCGATGAACATATCAATAACAGCAAGGGATGTGGCGGAGTGATGAGAGCAGCTCCAGCGGGTCTATTCTGCAGCAAAGAGACTGCCTTTAAGGCCGGCTGTGAATCTGCAGCAATAACGCACGGGCACCCCAGTGGGTATCTTTCTACTGGTGTCCTTGCCCATGTAATTGCCTGTATTATTGAAGGAATGGAGATTGAAGACGCTGTTTCCGATTCTCTTTTTGAACTCGCAAAATACACTGGACACGAAGAGTGTCGTAATATAATCCAAAAAGCGGTTGAGCTCTCCCAAGATAATACCGATCCTCAGGAAGCGCTGGCCACACTCGGAGAGGGATGGGTAGGAGAAGAAGCGATTGCCATAGCCATCTACTGCGCTTTAAAGCACAAATCAAGCTTTAGAAAAGCTCTCTACCTTTCGGTTAATCACAACGGAGACAGTGACAGTACTGGAGCTATCACCGGCAACATACTGGGCGCCTATTTGGGTATTAAGGCCATACCTAACGATTGGGTTCAGATTGTAGAATTTGCTGATGTTATTTTTCAGTTGGCGGATGACCTCCTGATTGGATACCAGGATACAAGAGAATGGCAAGACAAGTACCCGGGATGGTAGCGGGAATAGTCGTTGGTGGTTAGTAGCGTCAGTAAATAATTAACTGATGAAATGGTTGGGGGTATAGAAATGATTCATACTGGTCTTGTCCTCGAAGGTGGAGGAATGAGAGGACTTTATACAGCAGGAGTTTTGGACTTTTTTCTTGAAAAAGATCTGATCTTTGATTATGTAATTGGTGTCTCAGCAGGCGCCAGTAATGCAACTTCATATATTTCCCGGCAAAAAGGTCGAAATAAGGTAGTCAACACTGCCTTTGTCGATGATTGGCGTTATATGAGCTTAAAGAGCCTCGTCAAAAAAGGCTCTCTTTTCGGTCTGGATTTTCTTTTTGATGAAATTCCCAATCGAAAAGTTCCCTTTGATTACGAAACTTTCTTCAGCTCGCCGATTACTTTTAAGATCGGAGTTACTGACTGCATAACAGGAAAACCTTTATATTTCGATAAAGAAGATCTCGATAAAAAGCTAACTGTACTGCAGGCCTCGGTCTCCCTGCCTTTAGTTTCTCCTATTGTAAAGTTTAAGGGATACCACCTTTTAGATGGAGGGATCACAGACCCAATTCCAGTTTGCCAGGCCATGGCAGATGGTTACCCTAAGAATATAATCGTCTTAACCCGCAACAGGGGTTATCAAAAAGAGCCTGTATCTCGTCCGCTGAGTTTATTGCTAGAAAAAAAATACCGGGAGTACCCGAATCTTGTCAAAGCCATGCTTAACAGGTATCAGATCTATAATGAAACCCTAGACTACATCGAAGAATTGGAACAGAAAGGACAAACTGTGGTAATCAGGCCATCGAAAAAACTGGAAGTTGACCGGTTTGAAAAAAATGCAGATAAACTGCTGGCTCTTCACGCGCAAGGCTGCAAGGATGCCGCTGCAGTCTATGATAGAATCAACAGCATCATCGAGGGATAACTATGACCATTCGCCGAGCAAAAAATGATGATTTGTTACATATAGGCCAGATAAATGTTGCTGTCTGGCACACCACTTACCGTGGATTAATTCCCGATCAACTGCTTGATGAGCTTTCAGCGGAAAAGCAGGCCGAAAGAATTGAGACATTCATTAACAATAAGGAATTGCATAGTTTTGTGCTGGTTGCCGAAAATGATAATGATATCATCGGTTACCTAATCGGTGGCAAACAGCGAGGCGAAGAAGACTACAATGCCGAGGTTTACGCAATCTATGTTTTACAAGAACACCAGAACAAAGGCATTGGGCTTAAGTTGATAGAATCCGCAGTTAAAGAGTTCCATAAGATGAACTTCACATCACTGATCATCTGGGGGTTGAAAGAAAACCCCTACCGCCGGTTTTATGAAAAACTCGGTGGTAATATTGTTGGAACAAAAATATTCCATGGAGCAGATTTACTGGCTTACGGATGGGATGACCTGCTTACAATGACCCCCTAGTAATGAACCACCAGAAATGCTGCCTGTACTACTTTTCTAAAGCCAGTCATTCCGTCATTAATCCTCGATAACTCTTCCATCAGTGCTGATGGTAACAACCCGCCAGGGAATCATCGTATTGCTGTCAACAAGCGCTTTTTTGACTGCGTTGACAAGTCCGCCACAGCAGGGAACTTCCATGCGCAGGATAGTAATACTCTTGATCTCATGAGCATTAAGGATCTCTGTCAGTTTTTCAGAGTAATCAACAGAATCCAGCTTCGGGCAGCCGATCAGTGTGATTTTATTGCGCATAAAGTCATTATGAAAATTACCATAGGCATAGGCTGTGCAGTCTGCAGCCACCAGAAGACGAGCATTGTCTAAATAAGGCGCATTAACCGGCACCAGCTTGATCTGGCAGGGCCACTGCCTCAACTGTGATTCTGCAGGTGCAGCTTGAACTGCTGTAGGAGCCGCATATGCAGTTTCCACCTTCCTGTGGATTGTCTTAGCCTGTGTACCAGGACAGCCACAGGGAAGTGTGTCCACAACAGCACTTTCTACCTTTTGTTTGGACTCCATGTTTTTCTTGACTGCCTCTTCATCATATGCTTCTGCTTCCCGTTCCTCAATAGAAATAGCTCCAGTCGGGCATTCGGGTAAACAGTCCCCTAAACCGTCACAATAAGATTCAGACACCAATTTTGCCTTTCCATCAACAAGCTGTAGGGCACCTTCATGGCAAGAATCAACACATAGCCCACAGCCATCACACTTCTCTTCATCGATCAGAACAATTTTTCTCTTCATTTAACTATAACCTCCTTTACTTTTCTTCCTTTTGTTCTTGTGCTTTCGTATTCATTGTAATAAAATCTGATCATAAAAACGGTAACCACGGTTACTAAAATCGGAGAATAGGCAAATGATTTCAAAATGGATTAACAGCTTATCTACATGCACGCTCTTCCACAACATAAACACCGAAGAATTACAAGGCATGCTGGTATGTTTGAATCCCAGAGTAAGCAGTTATAAAAAGAATGAGTGTATAACCATTGCTGGTGAACAATTTACCGGGTTAGGGTTAGTTCTTTCTGGTGAAGTCGCTGTGACCAAAGAGGACGCAGCGGGCAGCCGGGTGATCCTAACAGTTCTCGGCCCCGGAGATTTATTCGGTGAGATGGCTGCTTTTTCAGAAATTAGGGTCTGGCCCGCTACGGTGGTCGCCCAGGAAGACTGCTCTGTAATGTTCCTGGAACCTGAAAAAATAGTGGGTTACTGTGAAGACAGATGTGAAAGCCACAGACTGCTCATTAGAAATATGCTCAGGATTATTTCAGAGAAGGCTCTCCTGCTGAATAGAAAAGTGGAATACCTGGCGATTAAAAGCCTGCGGGGGAAAATATCTGCTTACCTGCTTGAACTGCATAAAAAAACGGGTACGACAACCTTCATGCTGCCACTCAATCGCAGTGAACTGGCTGACTTCCTAAATGTCTCTCGCCCCTCCCTCTCCCGGGAGATGGGCAGGATGAGGGATGAGGGGATGATCGAGTTTTACAGGGCGTCAATACGGATCAACGATCTCAATGCTTTGAGGAGTACAGCTGAATAGGCGTTCATTTAAAACTGGAGGCTACATATATGTTGAAAAGGTTAGAAGATCAGGACAAAAAACGCGTTTTGGAATACTTGTCAGCTGAACCGGAAATCAACACTTATCTGATTGGCAGTGTCGAATCTTTCGATTCTAAAGAAGAGATCCAAGATGTCTGGCTTATCGAGAAAAATGGTCTGATCGACTCGATTCTCTTACGCTATATCGATTCATATATGCCC
>CALGIY010000065.1 GCA_937914965.1 uncultured Thermoanaerobacteraceae bacterium
GGTTCAACTCGCTACGTTGATTTTACCACCACCCGTTCGGTCTATGCCACTGACCCGTATAAGTGCCATATTTCCCATGTTGTGTCCGACACCGATACTTGGGAACAGAAGATGGCTCAGGTGCTAGAGGAGATGGATGAGGTGATCTGTTATGTCAAAAATCACAACCTGGGCTTCATTATCCCTTACACCATAGACGGTACAGACAGAGGGTACATCCCTGATTTTATCGTGCGGATAGGTGACAGGGATACTCCCATGAACTTGATTTTAGAGGTGACAGGGGAAAGGAAAAAGGAGAAAGAGGCCAAGGTGGCTACCGCCAGGCATCTCTGGGTACCGGCGGTGAATAACCACGGGGGTTTTGGTCGCTGGGCGTTTGTGGAGATATCAGATCCTTGGGACTGCAAGGAGACGATCCTGGCGCTACTGCAGCAGGAGCGAATTGGAGAGGGGAGAATCGCATGAAAAAGAAAAAGACTAAGGCCGTTGAGATCACATCGATCAAGCATCAGGATAAACGCACTAATATCCCTACTGAGGAATTGCGGGGCTTCATGGCTGAAGAAGAGAAAAACCCGACCAAGATACTCTATCCCCGGGACCCATCCCTTGACCCCCAGTTGGTCTGGAAGGGGAAGGACGAGCAGGACGCCAGGGATTTGGATGTGCTGAATCTTCCGATCTATATCCAGGAGAAGATCCATCCCCAGGCCATTATCGACCAGCTTTACTTGCAGGGAAAAAAGAAAGGACTGAAACAGGTCCAGCTTTTCGATGATTTCAACGGCATCGATGATTTTGAGCAAAAGGTTGATTTCTATCATCATGATCAGAACTGGACAAACCGGATGATCCTCGGCGATTCACTCATGGTGATGAATTCTCTGTCGGAGCGGGAGGGGCTTAAAGGGAAGGCGCAGATGATATATATTGACCCGCCCTACGGAATTAAGTTCGGTTCTAACTGGCAGGTATCCACTCGCAAGCGGGATGTCAAGGATGGCAAAGCCCAAGATGCCACCCGGCAACCGGAACAGATCAGGGCTTTCCGGGACACCTGGGAGTTAGGGATCCATTCATACCTGAGCTACCTGCGAGATCGCCTTATGGTGGCCAGAGAACTCCTTACCGAAAGTGGTAGTATCTTCGTCCAGATAGGGGATGAGAATGTCCACCTGGTTCGCTGTTTATTGGATGAAGTGTTTGGGAGTGAGAATTATATTACCATGATATATTTTGCCACTACTGGTGGTTTTTCTAATAATACATTAAGCCGGTTGGGCGATTATCTGCTATGGTATGCCAAGAAAAAAGATTTTTTGAAATATCGCCAACTATTTTTTATGAAGCCAGGTGTGGATCGTGGGGATAATGCTTATAATTATCTAGAATTGAGTGATAAAAGCAGAAGACAGATGACAAGAGATGAAAGAGATGGCAAAACTGAATTACCTAATGGCTTTCGAATCTATCGATTAGATAATTTGTGTGGGCAGAGTGCTTCAAAAGAAGATACTCCTTTTGTATTTGCAGGGGAAATATACAATCCACCCAAGAATAGCCATTGGAAAGCTAATTACCCCGAGGGAATGAATCGATTGAAATATGCAGGTAGGATAGAATTGTTTGGTGCAACACCCAGCTATGTCCGTTTTATAGATGATTATCCAGTTGTACCTTTGACAAATTCCTGGATGGATACAGGTATTGCTGGATATGCCAGTGATAAAATTTATGTCGTCCAAACGAATTCCAAGGTGATCGAACGCTGTATTTTGATGGCTACAGACCCTGGAGATCTGATCCTCGACCCCACCTGTGGTAGCGC
>CALGIY010000066.1 GCA_937914965.1 uncultured Thermoanaerobacteraceae bacterium
AGTAAACCAATGCCAGTAATAACCAAAAAAGGAAACTTGCTGGACCATGTATAGCAGAAAAAAAAAATGCTTTCTTTGTGAGTCGCGAATATCGACAAAGGAGAACGGGTAATAATTAATAACCGTTGGTGTGTCTACTTTTCTGTTTGGAGAGCATTATGCAAAACTAAACCTTCAATTCTCATAACTAAGAATACTTATCACATTGATGCAAAAAAAAAGTATCCATGTTGCAATAGGAAATCCGACATGTAAAAAAGTAACTGATACAAGGACCACTAAAAATAAGTAAAGCAGCTTTGCCGGAGGGCACGAACCCAGTGTATCTAACCTTGGATAACAACCAACTCGTGCGTTTATAATCTCTTTTAATTTGGCACTTTAACTTGACGATAATTTTTGACCCCACGGTCCTGGGAATTATGACATTTCTATGTCAGACTTTCCCAAAATGGGTGCTTTTGTTTTTTTTGGCAGATACTCCTGGGTCACAGAAGGCGCATTTTCATCGCCGTGACATGTAACAGTTGCAGAAGAATCAGCAAATTAAACACCCCCCCAATCAAGTATGAATACATTAATATACCTTGTTTATTAGCCCTTTCCAACTGGCATATACCCAAGTGAGAATCAGATACACTTGAATACATGGACACCCAAAGAGGAAATTATGATGGGCAACCATCAAAGCTTCCCAAATTGGCTTTGCAGTTTGCGAATCTCTAAAACAAGGTTTAGATCCGAGAACTGTACCAGCCAAGAAAAAAGAAAAAAAAGGAAATCAGTGCAGTCACCCAGTTAAGACCCATACAACAGCTAATAGCTGGACTCCATGCTTTCAAGTCGGGGTATCCATAATAACCCAACAGAGTGGAATGCACCTTCTTTGTTTACTATAAAAACCTCACCGATGACAGCCTTCAACAACGAAAATTTTTGAATTATTCACCAGTTTCCAAAACACTCATTCATATATTCTCATTCCTTTGATTTGCAACTGTTAATCATGGTTTCCAAAAGCTTTTTTTTGGCTGCGGCGCTCAACGTAGTGGGCACCTTGGCCCAGGCCCCCACGGCCGTTCTTAATGGCAACGAGGTCATCTCTGGTGTCCTTGAGGGCAAGGTTGATACCTTCAAGGGAATCCCATTTGCTGACCCTCCTGTTGGTGACTTGCGGTTCAAGCACCCCCAGCCTTTCACTGGATCCTACCAGGGTCTTAAGGCCAACGACTTCAGCTCTGCTTGTATGCAGCTTGATCCTGGCAATGCCATTTCTTTGCTTGACAAAGTCGTGGGCTTGGGAAAGATTCTTCCTGATAACCTTAGAGGCCCTCTTTATGACATGGCCCAGGGTAGTGTCTCCATGAATGAGGACTGTCTCTACCTTAACGTTTTCCGCCCCGCTGGCACCAAGCCTGATGCTAAGCTCCCCGTCATGGTTTGGATTTACGGCGGTGCGTTTGTTTACGGTTCTTCTGCTGCCTACCCTGGTAACAGCTACGTTAAGGAAAGTATCAACATGGGCCAGCCCGTTGTGTTTGTTTCCATCAACTACCGTACCGGTCCATTTGGATTCCTGGGTGGTGATGCCATCACCGCTGAGGGCAACACCAACGCTGGTCTGCACGACCAGCGCAAGGGTCTCGAGTGGGTTAGCGACAACATTGCCAACTTTGGTGGTGATCCCGACAAGGTCATGATTTTCGGTGAGTCCGCTGGTGCCATGAGTGTTGCTCACCAGCTTGTTGCCTACGGTGGTGACAACACCTACAACGGAAAGAAGCTTTTCCACTCTGCCATTCTTCAGTCTGGCGGTCCTCTTCCTTACTTTGACTCTACTTCTGTTGGTCCCGAGAGTGCCTACAGCAGATTTGCTCAGTATGCCGGATGTGACACCAGTGCCAGTGATAATGACACTCTGGCTTGTCTCCGCAGCAAGTCCAGCTCTGTCCTGCACGATGCCCAGAACTCGTACGATCTCAAGGACCTGTTTGGTCTGCTCCCTCAATTCCTTGGATTTGGTCCCAGACCCGACGGCAACATTATTCCCGATGCCGCTTATGAGCTCTACCGCAGCGGTAGATACGCCAAGGTTCCCTACATTACTGGCAACCAGGAGGATGAGGGTACTATTCTTGCCCCCGTTGCTATTAATGCTACCACTACTCCCCATGTTAAGAAGTGGTTGCAGTACATTTTCTACGATGCTTCCGAGGCTTCCATTGACCGTGTTTTGTCGCTGTACCCGCAGACCCTCTCTGTTGGCTCGCCCTTCCGCACTGGCATTCTTAATGCCCTGACCCCCCAGTTCAAGCGTGTTGCGGCCATCTTGTCCGATATGCTTTTCCAGTCTCCCCGCCGCGTGATGCTTAGCGCCACCAAGGACGTTAACCGCTGGACTTACCTTTCGACCCATCTGCACAACCTGGTGCCATTTTTGGGTACTTTCCATGGCAGTGATCTTCTTTTTCAATACTACGTGGACCTTGGCCCATCTTCTGCTTACCGCCGCTACTTTATCTCGTTTGCCAACCACCACGACCCCAACGTTGGTACCAACCTCCAACAGTGGGATATGTACACTGATGCAGGCAAGGAGATGCTTCAGATTCATATGATTGGTAACTCTATGAGAACTGACGACTTTAGAATCGAGGGAATCTCGAACTTTGAGTCTGACGTTACTCTCTTCGGTAGCGTTCGCCCTCTGGAGCGCGCTGCTGAAAGTGAACCGCGTGAGTATGATTGCCCCATTCAACTTTGTGATCCCCGTTGCCGGAACGGTGCTGTCCGCCATTTTCCTCGGTGAAAACATTCTGGACATCAAATATGCGATTGCGCTGGTGCTGGTCTGCTCGGGGATCTGGTGGGTGAATAAACGGCGTGCCTGAGAACAAAAGTGCCGGGTGGCGGCATCGCCTTACCCGGCCTGGGCCATTAACGTGCTCTGATGAAACTGCCGTCCGGCTGGCGGGTAAACAGTACCTGCTGCCCGTTTCCGGTATCGATCGTTAGCCCGGTCACCACCCCGCTGGCATTCTGGCGGATCTGCACCATCTGACCATTTTGCAGGTTGCTGAGCGGCTTACCTGAACCCTCCACCTGCGCCATGGCATACACATCCGTTGGCGGCAGGTTATGGTCGCGGAACAGCTGCGCCAGGGTTTTGCCTGGTTCTACGCGATAAGAGCGCCACTGCTGCTGGATACCGGTGGGCTGCTGCGTCTGTGGCTCAGCAGCGGCCTGTTCCTGCGGCTGTTCATCCTGGACCGGTTCTGGCTCAACTGGCGCGACCTGACCCGGATCGTTAGACGGCGTGACCAGCTGCGTCTGCATGGGTTGTGCATCAGGCTGAGGCCGCGTCTGCGACTGAATGTCCAGCTGTGCATTGCGGGTGACGGGCGCGGTATTGACATCATCGCCGCCGGAAGGAAGCAGGAAGCCCACGATCACCATCAGCGCGCCGATGATGATCCCTCTGCGATGCAGAGGAGGCAGCGGGTCCATGATGCGAAAATTGTCCGGCGCCTGCCAGATTTTCGCCAGGGTAGGTTTCAGTTCAA
>CALGIY010000067.1 GCA_937914965.1 uncultured Thermoanaerobacteraceae bacterium
CCCGCCGGCTCTCCCTGCCGCCGGTTCCGTTCTACATCATCGCACCAAAATAAAGGTAGTCTTCGAGGATTTTTTTTGCGTCATCAGTTGAAGCAACTTTCCCCTTTCTGATCTCAACAAGCTTTTCAGCGTATTCATCAAGCTTGTCCGCCTTTAAGGGATCGATAATTGGAAGATTGTCAATGTTTGCTCCGGCTTCTTTAGCCTTTTGATTGAGTTTGTCCTTATCTCCCAGAAGGATCACTTTGCCGAGATTAGCTTTGTCGATCATCTCGGCGGCAATTAGCGTTCTTACATCATCTGTTTCGGGCAAAACGATTCTTTTTTGGCCCTGACGAGCCTTTGCCCAGACACCCTCCATAATTGGATTTTGCGGTGCCAATATAGCCATTCACTTTTCCCTCCCAAATACTTTTTTATTTATTAACCACCGGTACCCCTGAAGGGATACCGGAAGCCCCCAAATATGAAAGCACTTTTCCCGGATACGCAGTAGAACTGTTGATACTTTGCACATCACGAGTATTATATCTCCCACACTGACTATTTAAACCAGTGGTATGTCTCCAGGAAGGATAATCAAAAACCTGCAGAAACATTCTCAGAGGGTAATTTAATCCTTCTATGGTTGATAATCTAATTAGAGGTTATATTTTCTACATCAGGTTTGTATAATCCTTCCGGGACAAACTTTT
Organism: uncultured Thermoanaerobacteraceae bacterium; assembly: GCA_937914965.1. GTDB lineage: Bacteria > Bacillota > DSM-12270 > Thermacetogeniales > Thermacetogeniaceae > CALGIY01. The sequence continues at coordinate 696 of CALGIY010000067.1, forward strand.
TTCTGATAAAAGAGGTAATCATATGATACCCAAAAAAGTTCTCCAATTAAGAAACTACAGGAAAATAATTGAGCCTGGGTTCTTCACAACCATCTGCCTTCTCTTAGCTCTTGGTGTAATCTGCTACCCTGCGACTGCTTTCCAAGCAGCCCAGCGAGGACTACAAACCTGGTGGGAAATTGTTTTCCCTAGCCTGCTCCCCTTTTTTATTATTGCCGAGCTCCTGATGAATCTGGGATTTGTAGCATTTCTTGGTACCCTTATGGATCCTGCGATGAGGCCTCTTTTCAATCTACCCGGCTCCAGTGGTTTTATTCTCGCTGTCAGCTATTTATCAGGCTTTCCACTCTGTGCTATTCTCTGCAATAAACTGCGCAGGGAGAATCAATGCACAAAAGATGAGGGGGAACGGCTGCTTGCCTTCACCAGCAATGCCAGCCCTTTATTTA
>CALGIY010000068.1 GCA_937914965.1 uncultured Thermoanaerobacteraceae bacterium
AGGTAAAGTTGAAATCCTTCTGGGGCAGATGCCGTCTACCTGGGTGGGAAAAAATATAACATGCGGCTGCACCGGAAGGATTTCAACTTTACCTTGGAGGGGCTCTCTGATGCTGCTGCCTACGCCCATGAAAAAGGTGTCAAAATCTATGTGACCGTGAACAACTTACTCACAAATGCGGAGACCGTAGAGCTTCCTGCATACCTTTCCTTTCTACAAAAGATCTCAGTTGATGGAATCATCACCCAGGACCTGGGTGTTGTAAGGATTGCTAGAAAAATCGGGCTGACCGTACCCATCCATGCCAGCGTTATGATGAACGTCCACAACCTGGAGGGACTGCAGCTGCTGGAGGAACAGGGAATCAGCAGGGTGATCCTCGGGCGTGAACTGACACTAGATGATATTAAGCTGCTGCACAGCAAGACTTCCCTGGAATTGGAGTACTTCACCCATGGGGATATGTGCTTTGCACAGAGCAGCCAGTGCTACCACAGCGGGATGGTCTTCGGGAAAAGCAGCAACCGCGGGCGCTGCCTGAAACCCTGCCGGTGGGCATTTGACCTTGTAGACCGCAAAACCAAAGAGGTGATCCCTGTTCAGGTGCCTGGACCCTACTTTATGGCAGCCAACGATATCTGTTTGCTCCCCTTCCTGCCTGAGGTAATCTCCTCTGGAATCTGCTCCCTAAAGATCGAGGGGCGGATGCGGCCATCAGAATTTTTAGGGCCCTTGGTAAGCTTTTATAGGTACACCCTGGACCAGTACTACGCCGACCCTGTGGGATACACCTTTGACTGGGATAAATTCAGTAAACTTAACGATATACGGACGCGCGATTTTAGCCCTCTTTACGCCTTCGGCAACCCGGGGCCTGCTTCTATTGGTTATACAGGTAAGCAGGAACCCCGCTTTTTCAGCCGTGCGGTGGAGGAACCGGTTATTACCATAGAGGACATCAAAAACTATCCTCTACCATCCCCTGAGACCGGAAGCGCTGCCAAGCCGCTCCTCGCGGTGAAAGCCGGAAGCAAAGAGGCCGCTTTAGCTGCCCTAGAAAACGGCGCTGATCTTCTTTACACCAGTGGAGAGTCCTTTTGCTCTCAGGACAAACCATGGGAAATTGCTGACTTCCAGGAGGTAATTGCCCGTGGCCAGCAGCTGGGGAAAAAGGTTGTAGCTGGGGTACCACGCATCACCATGCCCTGGGAAATAGAGAGGACAAACTTCTTCCTGGAAAAGCTTCAGGAACTAAAACCAGACGGCATTCTAGTCACCAACCTGGGAACTGTATATGCAGCAGCGAAAATCACTGGACTGCCGCTCTATGCAGATTACTCCTGCAACATCGCCAACCAGGAGGCAGCATGCCTATTACAAGACTACCAGGTAACCCAGGTCACGGCTCCCCTGGAGTTCTGCTTTGAGGAGATCCTTGCCCTGCCTGAAGGGCCACTGCCAGTTGAAGCGGTAATTCACGGCAGCCTCCCCACCATGGTAACAGACCACTGCCTTCCTGCAGCACTTCTGGAAGGAACCACAAAGCACCAGATCTGTAGTGGGTCTTGCCGTAAGAGATCCTTTGGATTAAAAGACACAACTGGTCAGGTCCACATCCTGGAGGTAGATCAGGACTGCAGGAACCACATCTTTTTGGCAAATGAACTGGCCCTGCTGCCCTACCTGCGTTCCTTCTACGGAGCAGGGTTTGCCAGCCTCCGGCTGGAGATCCCTTTATACAAGGCAAAAGATGCAGCTGCAGTCACTAAACTATACCGGACACAGCTCGACCTGCTCTGGGAGGACCCAACCAGCTACGCATTTTCGGAGTCCTGCTGGGATCAGCTTTGTGCTCTTAGAAAGGGACCCTTTGGCACAGGGCCATATACCACAGGTGTTAATGTAAAAGAATAATTTAAGGAGAGTGCACGATGTCAGATAAGTTTTGGGGGCCAGAAGAAATAGTAAGGAAGAAAAAGGAATATATTATGCCCTGCCTCAATCACTTCTACCAGGAACCTGTTCAGATGGTCAAAGGGGAAGGGCAGTACCTCTTTGACAGCACCGGTAAGAAATACCTGGACTTTTTTGCCGGGGTCTCTGTGATCAATGCGGGTCACTGCCACCCGGAGATCACCGAGCGCATCTGCCAGCAGGTGAAAACCCTGCAGCATGTATGCAATATTTACCTCACCCAGCCGATGCTGGAACTAGCCGAGAAATTGGCTGAGATCACCCCTGGCAAGCTAAAGAAAAGTTTCTTTTGCAACAGCGGCACTGAGGCCAATGAGGGAGCGATTCTACTGGCGAAAATCGCTACAAAAAGGAGTGAACTCCTGGCTCTGCAGGATGGACTATGCGGGCGCACATACCTGGCGATGAGTCTCACTGGACTCCGCTTCTGGCGCACCGATCCCAATCCGGCGGGGGGAATCTCCTTTATTCCAAATGCTTACTGCTACCGCTGCCCAATGAACCTCACCTATCCGGCATGCGACCTGGCCTGTGCTGAACAGGTGCGTCAGGTGATCGAGACCTCAACCTCAGGTGAAGTAGCTGCCTTGATAGCGGAAAGCATCCAGGGTAATGCAGGAATCATCACCCCACCCCCGGAATACTTCACCCGGATCAAGGAAATCCTGCATGAGTACGGTGCCCTGCTGATCATCGATGAGGTTCAAACTGGCTTTGGGCGCACCGGAAAGTGGTTCTCCATCGAAAACTGGGGTGTAGAGCCAGATATCATAACCATGGCTAAGGCTTTAGGGAACGGCGTCCCCATTGGAGTTTTCACAGCTCTGCCAGAGATCGCTGATCTCTATACCCGCCCTGGGGCATCAACTCTAGGGGGGAATCCGGTTTCCATGACAGCGGGCCTGGCCACACTGGATGTTATTGAAAAAGAAGGGCTGATCCAAAATGCTGCTAAGCTGGGTTCTTACCTCCGGGAAAGATTACTGGAACTGCAAGACAAGCACCCCCTAATCGGGGATGTGCGCGGTATCGGGCTGATGCAGGGAGCAGAACTGGTCAAAAACGGCAAAGAACCTGCAGCCGAAGAGGTTGACCGTATATTAGAGATCATGAAAAATAAGGGTGTGATCATCGGCAAGAACGGCCGCTACCGGAACGTACTGGCCTTTCAGCCACCACTGATCATCGATCAAGATAATGTGGACGAAATGATCACCGTACTCGATCAAGCACTAACAGAAGTAGAAAGGTAACCATCAGGACCATCGGAAGAACCGTCCCCCTGATTGGTCCTGGAAAGAGAAGGAGATATAATGCCATTTGGAGCACATATGTCAATAGCGGGAGGTATCGATAAAGCAGTCCGACGGGGACAGGAGGTCGGCTGTGAAACGATACAGGTTTTTGTTAAGAATGCCAACAGGTGGAAGGCAAAGCCTCTGGAGCCAGAGGTGATCACACGTTTCCAGCAGGCAGTGGAGGAAACGAAGATTTCTCCGGTGATAGGACATACAGCTTATTTGATCAATGTAGCCTCCCCTAATGAGGAGCTATGGATTAAATCCCTGGAGGCATTAGTAGTAGAAGTAGAACGATGTGCTTCCTTGGGAATCCCTTTTCTGGTCCTGCAC
>CALGIY010000069.1 GCA_937914965.1 uncultured Thermoanaerobacteraceae bacterium
CGGCTTCCAAGAGGGAGTTATCGATATGTGGGGGGAAGGTGCCAAGTGGACCCCCTTCTCCAAAACCTTGAATGTGACCATTGATATTCAGGTAGTTGATGGTTTGGATACCCATACCCATGAGGAAACCGTAAGGTTGGCAGGGCTGAGAGCCGCTGAATTCATTGGCGAGGCCGGCAGAGACCTGGAGCCAGATGAGGTTCTGACCTATGAGCTGGGAGGCATTTTTGAAGAAGCTGCAAAATACCCCGACCTTCCCAAAGTGGTCTATGCCGAAATGATGATCACCCAGGGGCTGCTTCATGATACCTATATCTACGGTGTTAATGCCCAAACCATTCTGCCTTCTTTAATGCATCCCAACGAAGAGCTGGACAATGCAGTGGTCAGCGGCAACTGTGTGGCAGCCTGCGATAAGATCACCACCTACCAGCACCAGAACAATACTGTTATCCTCGACCTTTATGCACAGCACGGGAAAGAGATTAATTTTATGGGAGTGATTATGGTTCCCGAACATACCACCCTCTCCGGCAAGCTGCGTGCATCTGACTACACAATTAAATTGGCAAAGAACCTGGGTGCAGACGGTGTGCTAGTCTCTGAAGAGGGGTACGGCAACCCAGATTCTGACCTGTTGATGATTTGTAAGAAGTGTGAAAAGGCTGGAATTACAACCACATTGATCACTGACGAATGTGCTGGTAGAGATGGCATGTCCCAACCTCTAGCTGATACAGCAGTTGAAGCAGTAGCAGTGGTCTCGGGAGGCAATGTGAGCCATGTGGTTACTCTACCCCCGGCGGACAAGGTGATCGGCAATCCAGAATCGATCGCTGTACTGGCCGGCGGCTGGGAAGGCGCTCTTCTTGAAGACGGCACACTGATGTGCGAACTTAATGCTGTGATTGGTGCTACTTCCGAAATCGGATACCACAATGTCACTTGCAGATTATACTAGCTCTATGAGAAGGGAGGAAATGACATGTCTGACAAATTCAAAGTACTGCACTATGTAAACCAGTTTTTCGGACAGGTCGGTGGAGAGGAAAAAGCAGGGATGCCTCCAGAATACCGTCCGGAAAAAGTAGGTCCAGCCATGGGATTTGAAGGTGCGCTCAAGGGTGAGGGTGAAGTAGTAGGTACCATCATTTGTGGTGACAACTACTTTAACGAAAATAAAGAAAAATCACTGGAATTTATTCTTAAAACTATCAAAGAAACATCTCCTGATGTGGTTGTTGCAGGCCCTGCGTTCAACGCCGGGAGATATGGTATGGCCTGCGCCGAGCTGGGCAAAGCGGTGGTTGAGGAATTAGAGATCCCGGTTGTGACAGGTATGTATGTAGAAAACCCGGGTGTGGATGTTTGTAAGGATAAAGCCATCGTTGTCAGCACGGCTGATTCTGCTGCAGGTATGAGGAAGGCCCTGCCGGCCATGGCACCAATTGCCTGCAAGCTGGCTAAGGGGATTGAATTAGATGCACCAGAAAAAGAAGGTTATATCCCTCGCGGTATGAGAAAAACTCTCATCGTCGAGAAAAGAGGGTCCCAGCGTGCAGTTGAAATGCTGATCGCACGCTTCAAAGGGGAAGTATTCGAAACAGAAATGCCGATGCCGGTCTTTGACCAGGTTGATCCTGCTCCTGCGATCAAGGATTTGAGTAAAGCCACTATCGCATTATGTACATCAGGTGGCATCGTTCCCGAGGGTAACCCGGACGGAATTCAGTCCGCCAGTGCCCAAAAATGGGGCAAATATGATGTCAGCGGTATGAGCGGCTTCAAAGCCCCTGACTTCTACTCCACCCACGGTGGATATGATACAGCTTACGCCAATGAGAACCCGAACAGGATTGCTCCTCTTGATCTCTTGAAGGAGTTCGAAAAGGAAGGGTTTATTGGGAAGGTTTATGACTGGTTCTTCACCACAACAGGAACCGGTACATCGGTCAGCAATTCCCAAAAGTTCGGCATTGAAATCGGAAAGATCTTAAAAGACGCGGGGGTCGATGGGGTTATACTCACCTCCACCTGAGGTACCTGTACTCGTTGCGGTGCAACGATGGTAAAAGAAATCGAAAGATACGGGATCCCCATTATTCACATGGCAACTATCACCACGATTTCCGAATCTGTTGGTGCGAATAGGATAGTTCCTACTGTCGCTATCCCACACCCAGTGGGCAATCCGAAGCTTAACTCCGCTGATGAGCATGCGTTGAGAAAAGAAATGGTTAAAAGAGCGCTGAACGCCCTTGCCACTGAAATCACAGAGATAACACATTTCGAATAAGCTTCGCTGAAGAACACTCTCGGGGGGTTTAACCAATACCCCTCGAGAGTTTTTTAAAACCAATTCCCTGTTATTTAAAGTTAAAGATGGAAATACATGAAGTAATACAAGCCACATATACGCTGTAGAATATGTTGTTCAAGTAAATGTTCCAAAAATTACAGCTATGGAATTGGAGGCCGAAATAAATGGGTGATAAACGAGAAAGTTGGGGCAGTAGATTTGGTTTCATTATGACTGCAGCGGGTTTCTCAATTGGTTTGGGCAATATCTGGAGGTTCCCCTACCTAGTAGGTGTGAATGGTGGGGGAGCATTCCTAATAACTTATCTTTTGATCATCGTTTTCATCAGCCTTCCTTTGTTTATTGCTGAGGTCAGCCTTGGTCGGAAAACCCAGTTAAACCCTATCGCAGGAATGCGCAAGCTGACTAAAAAGGGTAGTCCTTGGGTGCTGATCGGTTGGTTCGGAATACTTGCTTCGTTTTTCATCATGACCTACTATATGTCCATTTTAGGTTGGGTTTTTGTCTATTTCTTTAAAGTGCTCTTTGGCTTGATCGATACTACATCACCAGAAACCATTGCTCTGGCGTTTCAAGCCTTTACCAGCAGCCCGCTGCAGGTAGCGTTCTTTGCCGCACTTGCTATGGTTATTGTTGGTTTGATTTCTTCCAAGGGATTGAAGGACGGCCTGGAAAAAAGCTGTAAGGTGATGATGCCTGCGCTGTTTATTATTTTGATTATTTTGGCCATAAGATCCCTTACTTTGCCAGGAGCTATGGAAGGGTTGAAGTGGTATCTTACCCCTGATTTTTCCAAGATAACTTTTGATACGGCACTGGCAGCTCTCGGGCAGACCTTTTTCTCGATAGGTATTGCTAGTGCTGCGGCGTTTATCTACGGCAGCTACTTGGATAAGAAGGATTCCAATCTTCCTACAGATCTAACGATTGTGGCAGTCTTTGACACCTTTGGGGCGTTTACAGCCGGACTGGTGATCTTTCCTGCTATTTTCGCCCTCGGATTACAGCCTGATGTAGGCACAAGCCTGCTGTTCGTAACTTTACCGAACCTCTTTGCCCAACTGCCGTTAGGCAACATCTTTGGCGGGGCATTCTTTTTCCTGGTTTCTCTCGCAGGCGTGAGTTCAGCCCTGGGATACTTGGAAGCTGTGGTGCTCCCGGTAGCAGAGCTGCGGAATATGGACCGCAGGAAGACAGTTTGGGCTACTCTAGCAGTTATGTTTATCATTGGGCTGGCCCCGGTTATGTCCCTGGGGCCGTGGAAAAATATCTTGATTTTCGGTAGAACCTTTTTCGATTTTGCGGACTATCTCTCTGCGAATATTTTGATGGCTGTGGGTGGGTTATTAATCGCTCTGTATACTGGTTATGTTTGGAGATTTGAGAATTTCCAGGCTGATACCAATGTCGGTGCTCAGGGTCTGTTTATCCCCAAATTTTTTAAACCCTTGTATTTGTTTGTCATCCCTGTTGCTATAGGGATTTTGCTTGTTAAAGGATTGGGGCTGTTCTAGTATAAAGAAAAACGGTAATGTAATAGTTACCTGTTTTAGAGGGCGGGGCGTGTGTGCCCTCTAATGCACTTTGAAGACATTAGTAGGGATTTCAAACTAAATCCTTAAAGTTCTGGAAGCAGCCAGAAAATCAGGAGTTCCCATTTTCCATACAACTACCGGATACACTAGAAAAAGACAGCTCGATCTATGCAAATGGGACGAGAAAATTCCAATGGGGAGACTTCAGTAAAATTCCAAATGGCTGTCCAGGGGTACAGGATCGGCTGGCTTTATTGTAGACCTACAAAAATTATATGTATTTTTTGTGTGCTGCGTGGTAGTATTTTTTATAGGAGACAAAACCATATAGACAGGAGTGTTGGAAGTGAGTATCGAAGAGCGTCTGGCAGAACTGGCAATCAATCTACCGCAAGCACCAAAGCCTGTTGCAGCATATGTACCAGTTGTTCGGAGTGGGAATTTACTCTATATATCTGGCCAACTGCCCCTGCTTGATGGGGAATTGGTGCACAAAGGCAAATTAGGCAGAGAGCTTTCACTGGAACAGGGCTGTGAGGCTGCAAGGGCAGCTGCTCTCAACTGTCTGGCCATTATCAAGCAGGAGTTAGGGAGCCTGGACAAGGTGAAAAGGATTGTCAAGGTTTTTGGAGTTGTCGCCTGTGACCCCACTTTCTATGATCAGCCGAAAGTGATCAATGGGGCATCTGAACTGCTGGTGGAGGTGTTCGGCGACAAAGGTCGACACGCACGCCTGGCCGCGGGCGTCTGTTCACTCCCTCTCGACTCTCCGGTCGAAGTGGAAATGATCGTTGAATTTTGACGGTACCTGGTTTGCTTTATTGCTTTATTGTCAAAAGGACCGTCCCTGTGACACTTTCAACCTCTTTCTAACTTGGGTGTAATAATCTGAAAGGGGTTGTTTGTTTTATACTAGGGAAAATGACAAGATTATGTAAAAAAACAGAGATTGCGTTATAGCTTATATGAATATCCTGTTATATATGATGAACCATTTGGCAAATAAGCAGCATGATTTAAGCCAGGCATTTCCTTTTGGCACTTTCTTTCTACTAGGTGAAAAATGGGGGTATAGAGATAAAAGTATTTACCGATATAGCTTAGGGAACCTTTAGAAATAATTTTTAATTTATTATCCAACAAGATTAATAGGAGTGACTGCGGATGAGCTTGAGAAACTGCCCCGAGTGTGGTCGACTTTTTGAGTGCACACTGCGGAATCTTTGTCCAGACTGTATTCAAAAAGAGGACGAGGATTTTCAGAAAATCAAACAGTTTTTAAGAGAGAATCAAGGTGGCAGCATTACCGAAATCAGCGAAAAAACGGGAGTTTCAGAGCGGAGGATATTGAGCTTTTTAAAAGAGGGGAGACTGGTCATTACCAAAGGGGACGATTCTACAGCATTACTGAAGTGCATGCGCTGTGGGAAACCCATTTCCAGAGGCTGCTATTGTAAGGAGTGCTGCCTCTCTTTAAATAAATTATTGAACGATTCCAGCCAAAGAACAAGAAACCAAACATCCCAGGAAGCAAAAGTGGGACCGGGGAGCTTTACAAACCATTTTCAGAAATAGTCACATATAACATATAACAGTACCTGGTTTGCTTTATTGCTTTATTTTTGGCGCGATTCCCGTCTGCTTGTTCCCATCTTTTGATAACGATGGACAGCAGAACTGTTCCGTGTACAGAGTACCTCTTACTACGATTTGCCCCCTATCTCTACGTTGGTTTAACATGACAGCAGAGCTATCCCTGTGATCACACCGATCAGTTAGGTTGTCAAAAGGACCGTCCTCGTGACATTCCCGTGACAATTCTCCTTGACATAAGCGGGATAAAATATTAACATAATTGGCAAAGATCCCATACATATTAACGGCAAAAATAATGTGCAAAACCATATTATGGTATCTAAATGAATAATCAGCTTGAAAGAGAAAAATTTTCCGGAAACGTTCCGGGAGATTTTTTTATTTTATTGAGAAGGGAGTTTGTCCATTGGATAATCGTGATGATCAACATTTATCACCGGAAGAAATCGATTTACTGGTTAATGGGTTGGCACCTGACCAATCAGCTGATCAGGTGTCAGGTATTGACGATCAAAATGCCGAGAAGATTACAGCTCAACCGGCACAATTCCCTCCCTTTGAGCAAAATGATGAGGTTAAACAAATAGAGAGAAGTAAACTGGAATTACTATATGATGTTCCCCTCCAATTTACTGTGGAATTAGGGAGAACCGAGAAAACTCTCAAAGAAATCCTCGACTTGGGGCCTGGGGCGATTATTGAGTTAGAAAAGTCGGCGGGGGAGCCGCTGGGTATTTTGGTAAATGGGAAACTGGTTGCTAAGGGAGAAGTAATTGTCATCGATGAAAATTATGGGATCAGAATCAAGGGAATTCTAAACGCGGAAGAGAGACTGAACAACATCAACAGCTGAGGTTAGAGAATATTTTATGCCTTAATGAAATTAGGGATGGTGAAGATAATGAAGGTCAAGTGCTTCTATGGGGACAACCTTCCGGATGCCCTGATTAAAGTAAAGGCTGAACTGGGCAGTGATGCCGTCATCGTTAAAATAAATAAACAGCGTAAAGGGGGTCTTTTAGGGTTTTTCAAACCTCCTGTGGTGGAAGTGATTGCGGCTGTTGACGATAAGCAGCACCGATATCTAGCAAGTGATAAACCCGACTTTAGACCAGAACAGATTTTGAAAGAGGATTCTGTGTCTAGTCAGATCACAGAACTCAAAAGTCTGATCGAAGAGCAGATCTCCTTAAAACAGCCGCAAAATCAGGTTTATCCGAACTGCTTTAAAAACTTATTTGAAAATTTATTAGCAAACAATGTTCATGAAAAGTTGGCCAGAGAAATTATTGATCGAGCCCTGCATGAAGTAAAGCAGCCGCTCTGGGATGATCCGGCGGCAGTAAAAGAGGTAGTGCTGGGCATTATATCTCAATATGTAAGTAAGTTTCAAAGAGAGCCCGCCGGGGAGAGGGGTCGAATCGCATTAATTGGACCGACTGGGGTCGGGAAGACAACCACCATTGCCAAGTTGGCTTCTATTTTTTCTGTTTTAGACGAGAAAAAGGTGGCCTTAATTACAATCGATACATTTCGAATCGCTGCTGTGGATCAGTTAAAAACCTATGCGGATATTATCTCCATTCCGATGGAGGTGGCACATACCCCCAGGGAATTAGGGCTTCTATTAGAAAAGCATGAAGATAAGGAAATGGTGTTGATCGATACTGCAGGGAGGAGCCCTTATAACAAACTGGAGATTGCAAAAACCAAGGGCTTTTTAGATGCCTGCCCGGGGGTGGAAGTATATCTTGTGCTTAGTGCTGCCACAAATCAAAAGGACATGGTGGAAACCCTAAATGGGTACAGCCACTTTCCGATCACAAACGTAATTTTTACGAAACTGGACGAGACGCGGAACTATGGGAGTGTACTAAATATTATGAACGAATATAAACAGGGTGTAGCCTATATCACTACAGGCCAAAATGTCCCCAATGATATCGAAGTTCCAGCCCCAGAGAAAATTGCCAACTTAATTCTGCAGGGGAGCGATAATTTTGAAAGACCAAGCGGAAAATCTGCGTTCAATGGTTAGGGAGCTAGAAACCAAATTTCGGGCACAGTTATCGGAGTTTTCGCCTGGGCGCTGCCGCGTTATTGCTGTTACGAGCGGCAAAGGGGGGGTAGGCAAAACCAGCCTGGCACTGGGGCTGGCGATCACCCTAGCCAAGGCAAACTATCGCGTGGTGCTGCTCGATGGGGATATGGGTATGGCCAATATCGATGTTGTATTGGGGTTATATACAAAATATGATCTTTCCCATGTAGTAAAGGGAGAGAAAGGGCTGCAGGAGATTATTTTAAAGGGGCCTGCAGGGATGAAAATTATTCCTGGTGGCTCTGGGGTTGAAGAATTGGCCAATATAGATTCCTCGACTTTAAACAGATTATTTAAAGAGATCACGCTGCTCGACCAGGAGACTGATTATCTATTTATCGATACTGGGGCCGGAATTTCAAAGCAGGTAATGCTTTTCCTGCAAGCTGCTGAAGAAATCCTTCTGGTTGCAACGCCTGAACCCACTTCTCTGACCGATGCCTATGGTTTAGTCAAGGTTTTTCACCGGCACTGCGGGAAGGCAAAGATAAAGGTGATCATCAACATGGCAAAAAATAAACAAGAGGGCGCTGCTGCTGCACAGAGATTAAAAAGGGCGGCCCAATCGTTCTTGGGTGTCAATTTGGAAATACTCGGTTGTGTACACTACGATCCAGCGATTTCAAACGCCATAAAAAGGCATCTGCCCTATGTACTGGCCTCTCCATCCGCGCAAGCTTCAGTGGATACGATCAAAATAGCCTCAGTACTGGGAGAGGTGCCTGTGAAGCCCCCATCAGGGGTGAAAGTGTTCTTAAATAATCTTGTAAATCTGTTTACATAGTAAAGCGAGAACAAGGACGGGACGAAGGAGCAATTATGATGAGTGTGAATAATGCTAAAGCAGGAATCAGAAAATACCTGGGTTTTGCCTTGGATTTCTTTGGTGGGCTCGATAAAAAAAAGAAAATTTTATTTATCTCTGGAGCAATCATCTGTTTGGTAATGATTATTGTTCTGATTGTGTTTACTGCACAGCCCCGCTTTGTTCCTCTCTATACTGATATTGACACCCAGGATGCAGCTGCCATTACCCAGTATTTAAAGGATAAAAAGATTCCCTTTGAGTTAAGTGATGAGGGGAGCACGATCCTTGTTCCCGAGCCGCAAAAATATCAAACTCGGCTTGATCTAGCCAATGAAAACTTGCCTAAAGGGAATGTCGTTGGATTTGAGTCATTTGATAAGCTTCGTTTCGGTGAAACAGAAAGCACGCAGAAGGTAAGATTGACTGCAGCTCTGCAGGGTGAACTGGAAAGGACGATCAGCAAGATTGCAGGGGTTAACGATGTTCGTGTTCATATTGTAAGACCCGAACAGTCCCTCTTTGTAGAAGATAAAAATGAGGCTACCTCCTCTGTATTCCTCGAATTAAAGCCTGGGTATGACCTGCAGCCTGCCCAGGTACGCGGCATTACCCGCCTGGTAGCAAGTGGGGTTGAAGGCCTTAAACCTGAAAATGTGACTGTTATCGACTCTGAAGGGAATGTGCTCTCCGATAATATCGATGATGCCAATCAAACAAATGGGAAACTCACTACAAATCAAATGGAGTTTAAGCTCGATTATGAAAAGCAGCTGGATCGCTCTCTCCAAACCATGCTGGAGCGTGTGGTGGGATCGGGGAAAGCCGTTGTCCGCTCCAGTGTAGTCTTTGACTTTGACCAGGTGGAGATCCATCAGGAAGACTACGGGGACAAGCAGGTTAAAAGCAGTCATACCACTGACGAAAGCTCAACCGGTGCTTCAACCGGTCAGGGGCAGCCGGGGACTGGGGCTAATATTCCAAATACTTACCAGCAGGTTGACGGCCAGGATGGTACACAGCAGCAGAGAACTGAAAAAATAACCGATTATGAAATAGATAAGGAAACTACGCACCGTGTGGTGGCACCAGGCCAGATCAAACAGCTTGCCGTTTCTGTCCTCTTGGGGGAGGAGATCGGTCTTCAAAAACAGCAGATGATTGCAGATATGGTCGCCTCGGCAGCCGGAATTCGTCCGGAGAGTGAAGACCGGGTGACAGTTACATGCCTGCCATTTAACTCTGGAGAGGGGCAAACAGAGAAGGGAATGGGTAGTGTTTGGAATCGTAATCAGTTAATAATAATTGTTGGTATACTCCTGGCACTGGTGGTTGCCTTACTGCTCTTCTGGCTGCTGCGGAAAAACAAAAGGGAGACGAAGCAAGGCGAACAGGAAGTACTAGTCCAGGATTTACTGGCTTCGAAACAGCAGGAGGTCATGATGCCTGCTCCAGAGGACCAGGAAAAGATACAAATGCTCGAGCAGCTGCGCAAGCTTGCCAAAGACAACTCAAAGGAAACAGTCGAAGTACTCAGGTCCTGGCTTTCTAATGATTAGAGGTGAAGAAAAGTGAGTAAGTTGACAAGTAGACAGAAGGCAGCTGTCTTGCTACTTGCTCTGGGAGATAGCATCGCGATTCAAATTGTGAAAGAGTTAGATGAGCATGAACTCGAACAAATTTGCCTGGAGATTGCTAACCTCGGGGAAATAACGCCGGAGATGATCCAGGATGTAACTGAGGAATTTTACGAGATGTGCCTGGCTAATAATTATATAAACCGCGGTGGGATCGACTATGCTCGCACACTGCTGGAGAAAGCCCTTGGCCCAACCAAAGCGGGTAATATCATCAATCATCTTGCAGCTTCATTAAGAGTGCGCCCTTTTGATTTTGTACGCAGGACAGATCCGGCGCAGCTGCTCAACTATATACAGAACGAACACCCGCAAACCATTGCTCTGGTCCTGGCACACTTAGATCCCGACCAGTCCGCCGGGATTATTGCGGGGCTTGCTCCCGATAAGCAGGCAGAGGTCGCTTACCGGATGGCGGTAATGGAAAGCACATCTCCAGATATTATCAGGGAAGTGGAGCATGTCCTGGAAAGAAAGCTGTCAACTGTTGTTCCCCGGGATTATACCAGTGCCGGGGGAGTTAACTCGGTAGTTGAAATACTGAATAGGGTTGATCGTGCAACTGAAAAAATGATCCTGGAAACCCTGGAAACACAAAACCCGGAACTGGCGGATCAAGTTAAAAAGCTCCTCTTTGTCTTTGAAGATATTGTACGGCTTGACGATAGGTACGTGCAGTTGATTTTGAGCGAGGTTGACCAGGACGACCTGCCACTAGCATTGAAGGGTGCTACTGACAGTGTTTATAAAAAAATCGAAAACAATATGTCCAAACGGTCTGCTCAAAACCTGAAAGATGAGATAGAATTCCTGGGACCAGTCAGAATTAGAGATGTGGAGGAATCCCAACAAAGGATCGTCTCTGTTATCCGCAGCTTGGAAGACCAGGGGCAGATCATTATCGCCAGGGGTGATGAAGACCAGATCATTTCATAGATCGCGGGGACGGTTCTCGTGATCTATTTTTGAGCTATCGGGAGATCGCTGGGACTTGCCACTTCGCTATAAGGGTTCATGCAAAAGGTGCGGTCAAGCATCACCTATGGGGGGGATATACGGTTCTGTTGTCCACCGATAACAAAAGATACGGGACAAGCAGACAAGTAAAGCAATAAGGCAAACCAGGTACCGAAAGGGGGTGGGAATATGATTAGGGGTTTGTATACTGCAGCAGCGGGTATGATGGCCAGAGAGGCCGAGGTCGATGTTATTTCGAATAATATGGCTAATGTAGATACTCCTGGCTACCGGAAGGACGAGGCCTTGGCGGCTTCATTTCCAAAGATGTTGTTGTCACGTATTGGTGAGGGGAGCGCAGTTATTGGAGGGCTGGGAACTGGCTGCGTCATTGACGGGGTGGCCACTTCTTTTGAAGGGGGTACGGTGCGTCAGACCGGTAACCCTTTTGATGTAACCCTGAATGGCAATGTGTTTTTTACAGTAAGAAATGAAAATGGAGAGCTCTTCTATACCAGAAACGGTAGGTTTATCTTGGATCAAAACAGGATGTTGGTGACCGATACAGGGAATGCGGTGCTCGGGGAGATCAATGGAGAGTCTATGAAGATCTTTGTTCCCGGCGGTAAACTGGGTGTTGACGGAGATGGTACTTTGAATGGCGCTGTCGATGCCAATGGCCGGATTGTAACACGGCTTTACCTGAGGGCACGACCTACAGCTGCTGCATGGGAGAAGAGAGGCGATACCCTCTTTCAGGGCGCATCTCAAACTCCAGTGGGGTTCATCAAAGTAGAACAAGGTGCCAGTGAAGGTTCCAATGTGAATCCGGTTGAAGAAATGGTCAAACTGATTGCTGCCATGCGAGCCTATGAAGCTAATTCCAAAGTAATTCAAATTACAGATGGGACTTTGGATAAGTTGGTTAACAGTGTTGGTAATGCTTGAGCAGAGGCTGGACCCTTTTAGGGAGGCCTTTTACGTGCGCTGATCGATCGAAGCGCCACTTAAAATCAGAGATAAAGGAGGCCTGACAAATATGCTGTGTTCTCTTTATACAGCGGCATCTGGCTTGGCGGCACAGCAGTTCAATATCGATACCATCGCCAACAACCTGGCCAATGTCAATACAACAGGCTACAAAAAGGTAAGACCCGAGTTCCAGGATCTACTCTACTTATCATTACAAGAGCCTGTCTTACAGCAGGAAAATCAAGGTGCTGGTGCTGGTACCCCACTTGGTTTATATGTGGGGCTTGGTGCAAGGCCCTCTGGTTCACAAACTATAATGCGCCAGGGTAATTTACAGAAAACCGAAAATCCGCTGGATGTTGCCCTGTCTGGTTCTGGTTTTTTTGCAGTAAGTCAGGAGCGGGATGGGAACAACAGGTTTTATACCAGGGATGGCAGTTTTAAGCATGATGCCAGCGGAGACATTGTAACAAGTGATGGTTGTTATGTTTTGAGTGATAACGGGAATACAATTAATATCCCTACAGGTGCTAAAGAGATTAGCATAGCAAGAGATGGCACGATAACATTCACTAACTCAGGTGATGATGACTTTCAAGAGGCTGGCAAATTAGGTGTTGTGCAGTTTTCCAATCCTGTTGGCCTGGAAAGAGCGGGGCACAACCTCTACCAAGTCACAGAGGCATCGGGCAACCCGCAGGTGAATACAGCTGACAGCACAGTTGAGCAGTATTACCTTGAGTCATCTAATATCCAGGTTGCTGACGAAATAATTAATTTAATAACAGCCCAGCGGGCTTATGAATTAAATTCTAAGGCGGTTCAGGCATCTGATGAAATGCTTGGTATCGCCAATAATCTGCGCAGATAAGTTGGAAGCAAGAAGTCGGATGTCGGAAAAGATCGCGGAGATGGGAGCGACCGAGCTGGGTCGTGAAACATAGTAGATCAGGGGGACGCTTCACTTGATCTACTCTTGGTCTCGGGGTACTTCGGACCCTGTAATAAGGGCAGTTCCTGCATGTTTCCGGCGTCTGACATCCTCCTCCGACATCATTTATGTGGCCTATTTTGGCCCATTTTCCCCATTCATATAGGACCAACATCCCAAATTGATTGACAATCGCCAATTATATCGATTATAATCTCCCTTAGTGGTTATTTCTACAATTATCCAGAAAATTAGACGCTATATGTATTTAAGAAGGGGAGATTTCTGGTTGGCCAGGCCAAGAGCTGTGATCGACAAAGATGAATTTTTATTACTTTATAGGAAGGGTTTCTCCGATCAGGTAATTGCGGAGCATTTTTGTGTTCATCGTTCAACGATAGCACGCAAGCGCCGGCAGATGTCACTGCCCCCGATCAGAAAGCGTGGGGAACGCGGCCCAGGGACAGTTCAAAAAGATATGCCATATTACGCAGAAATTTTTCGCCTCTTAAAACATGTAGGGAAATATATCAGAGAAGAAACAAGAAGGGTCCGCTGTGAAGCCGCAGCCCAGGGGAATAAGGAGGTCCAGGAGCGCCTGTACCTGCTCTCATGGCTAGCAACTGGGGTCGACCCTGCTCCGGTGCCACATCCTGTACCAGGGAAGTATGTACAAGATGCTCTGCGACCAAAGTCTGAAAGAGTCAGACACCTTCTTAACCTAGAATATCTTGCCGATAGGGCGGGACTGGCAGGTGTCCCCGGTCCCTCGATCATCAACCTGGCCCGGGTCTTTAAAACAGCAGATGAAAAGACCAAAAGCGAACTGGTTAGACAGGCTATTGCAGAAGCAGGTTATGTGGGTGTCCATGAAACTGTAGGGCATGTTCTGGAGAACGGGTTCGCTGGCTACGACAACTGGGTAGAGTTGTGGGATAGACAACGTGATGTGGTGCTGCAGTGGGTTCCTGGCACATGAAGAAATTACACCGAACTGTGAGTCAGACCGGTTGGTCGGAAGTGATTGACTATGGAGCTGCTTCAGATATCTATGATAAGGGGGGAGTATCTTGCAGATAGCCAATCCAGCAGCAGAAGTTATGGAGAGAGCATTGGACATTAACTGGCTTCGCCAGCAGTTAATTGCCAACAATATAGCCAATGTTGATACACCTAACTATAAGAGAGCGGATGTTGACTTTAAAAGTTCTCTTATAAAAGCTCTGAACAATCATTCAGATTCCCGACTGGCTGCCAAAGAGGTGGAGCCAGATTTCGTTGACTCGGAAGATTTGATACTCAGCAATGATGGGAACAACGTGGATATTGAAAAGGAAATGTCCCAACA
The DNA here is from genome assembly GCA_937914965.1 of uncultured Thermoanaerobacteraceae bacterium. Classification (GTDB taxonomy): domain Bacteria; phylum Bacillota; class DSM-12270; order Thermacetogeniales; family Thermacetogeniaceae; genus CALGIY01. The sequence continues at coordinate 14,203 of CALGIY010000069.1, forward strand.
GGCTGTCAATGTATTACAATACGCTCTTTTGACAAGGTTGGTATCAGATCAACTCGGTATGCTGAGGACAGCGATTACGGAAGGGAGACGGTGATTAGATGGGACTGTTTACTGGGATTGAAATAAGCAGCAGCGCTCTGACCGCCCAGAGGCTGCGGATGGATATCATCTCGAACAACATTGCCAATGAAGGAACCACCAGGTCCGGGCAAGTTGACCCTAATGGGAGACCGGTACCCTACCGGAGGGAGTATCCCGTTTTTGAAGCAGGAGTACCTTTTACCACCTATTTAAAAGGATTGGGAACCAAGGATGCCAATCCTGGAGTCAAGGTTAAGGCTATTCTAGAAGACAACTCCCCCTTCCCACTGGTCTATAAACCGAACCATCCAGATGCAGACCTGGAAGGGTATGTAAAAATGCCGAATGTTAATGTGATGCAGGAGATGGTGGACCTAATCGATGCCAGCCGGGCCTATGAGGCTAGTATTTCAGCTTTGAATGCCTCAAAGGAAATGAGCATCAGGGCGATCGAGATCGGGAAAAAATAAATATTTTTATGGAGATGTTTTGAGATGTTGATCCAGGATCTAGGGCCAGTACTGTTTCCGAAACAAGATACTGAAAGCGCTGGTGCAGTTCAAAAGGGAACTGAATCCTTTCAGGATATACTTCTCATGGCTGTCAACAAAGTAGATACCCTGCAAAAGGATGCGGAGATGAAAGCATGTGAAGTGGCCATGGGAGATGCAGGCAGCTTTCATCAGGCTGTTGTTGCTTCAGAAAAGTCAATGCTGGCTTTGCAGCTTACTGTTCAAGTGCAAAATAAAGTCGTAGAGGCCTATAACGAAGTGATGCGCATGCAGATTTAGTGGTTGCTGGTTAGTGTCGCGGGGACGATCCTTTTGACAAACTAACTGGCCGCGTGATCGCAGGGATAGTTCTGCTGTCGTGTTAACCCTACGGAGAGAAGTAGGAGATAATCGGAACTAAAGCAATAAAG
>CALGIY010000070.1 GCA_937914965.1 uncultured Thermoanaerobacteraceae bacterium
GAGGTGATGCTGGAAAGGGTGGCGGGTCTGGTCAAGGAACTAAAAGAGGTTTTGCTTTAGGGGGCAGGTGGAGAGCAGAACTGTCCCCGTATACAGAAAGAGCGGCGGTCCAGGGGTGGAAACCGCCGCTGATGGAGGTCTTTTTGATGCCAAGATATGGGGGGGGGTCTCTGCCGTTTTTCCGGACACCTTCCGAAATTGCGATAAGGGGACAAAAAATCGGCAGCATTTTTGTGGTTATTTAAAAGGGTTATTAATCCCCATTTTTTTAAGGGTGTACTGGTAGAGCAGTTCCAGGTCATCGTAAGGGAACTCCAGGTGCACCTTGTTGTTATCCTTGGTCTCTTTGGCTTCTGTTTCTTCTTTGTTTGTCTGGTTCTTGCTGTAGTGAGAGGTGTGATAGTTTTTCTTTGCAGGTATATTTGCTGCCATTTTAGCTGCCTCCTCATTATTATAAATATTTTGTGATAAAATTCACAATCTTCGTAGTGCAATTAAACAATGCAAATCTCATGCCAATATATGCGGTCGTGGAATCTACTTTACCGGAACTGTGCTTTGGAAAATTTTCTATTTGTTATTGCAAATTGGTTTTTAATCTGCTAGAATGTACACAAAAATGTGCACAAGGGTGTTCTGGATGAATGATTTTTACCGTATTGGAGATAAACTCGTCAGCATTGAGAAGCTCAACAGGGCTTTGACACAGATGATGTCTCTGCGTAGTGAAGGAGTTTCCCAGCAGGAAGTTGCGGTTCGTTTTGGTGTGGACCGTAGTTTTATTTCTCGCGTGGAGAATTTGGGAGCTGTGCGCCGGGGATCAAGCATGGCTGTGGTCGGATTCCCTCTACAGAACAAGGATGAGCTCATCTCCCTGCTCGAAGAACTGGGGGTTGATTTCAGCCTGATTATGACCAATAAGGAGCGCTGGCGTTTTGTGAAGGAGAAGTCAGGGATTGAGTTATTCAACCAGGTGATGCGTCTTGTGACGAAGATTAGAACCTATGATGCAGTGATCTTAATCGGATCACGCCAACGTATCAACTGGAGTGCGGGATTGCTGGATAAAGAGGTCCTGGGGATTGAACTGGGGGAATCGCCACTTACTGAGGACAAGTATGTGGACCCAGAGCGTCTGAGGAAGCTGATCTTGTCAGCACAGGAACGCTGACAGGCAGGGTGAGCTGCTATTTCCCTATATATCTTATGTTTTAAGAAAGCGAGGACAGTGTCATGAAGCATGTTATCAGCGTTAGTCTTGGTTCTTCTAAGCGCGATCATAAGGTAGAGGCAGAACTTCTGGGAGAAAAATTTCTCATCGAGCGGATCGGAACAGATGGGGATATGGCCAGAGCACTTCAGATGATCCATGATCTGGACGGCAAGGTGGATGCCTTCGGGATGGGGGGGATTGACCTCTACCTGGTGGCGGGGAACAGGCGCTATGCCCTACGGGAGGCCAAAAAGATTGCCGCAGCAGCTCACATTACTCCTATTGTAGACGGCAGCGGGTTGAAAAACACCCTTGAGCGGCGCGTTATTAGCTACCTCCAGACAGAACTGGGTTGGAAGCTGGCTGGGAAAAGTGCTTTGGTGGTTTCTGGAGTTGACCGTTTTGGGATCGCCGAGGCACTTTGGGATGCAGGTTGCAAGACGACATATGGTGATCTTATCTTTGCGCTAGGACTCCCAATACCGATCCACTCACTATCAGCACTGCGGGCAATTGCCTATACCCTGCTCCCGGTTTTTAGCCAACTTCCTATTAAATATTTGTATCCTACCGGGAAGAAGCAGGAGAGTGTAACCACGAAGCACGAGAAGTACTACCATGATAATGAAATTATTGCCGGGGATTTCCTCTTCATTAGGAAATATATGCCTACTGATCTCCAAGGTAAGATTATTATTACCAATACAGTGACAAAAGATGACGTGGAACTGCTCCGAGGGCGGGGTGTAACTGTTTTGGTGACGACAACTCCGGAGATGAATGGGCGTTCTTTTGGCACCAATGTCATGGAGGGGGTGCTCATCAGTATTCTGGGGAAGAAGGTAGATGAGGTGAGCCCAGAGGATTACAGCAATCTTTTAGATCAGCTGCAGTTTAAGCCGCGCATCGTCTATTTACAGAAGTAAATAAAATTTGACAGAGCCCTTAGGATGGGGATTACAAAAGGAAGGAATAATGATGACTAAGTTTGCCTTTATCATACACCCGATCGATCTAGGAGATATAACTAAAAGGTTCAAAATATTAAATGTACTGCCGGGCAGGGTCACAGAAGGGATCGTGCGCCGCTTTCCAGTTTACAAGGCTTCGGAAATCCGCGGGGTGATCTCTCCTTTTGCTGAGACCGAAGGGTGGTTTGTGCTTTGCCCTTTGACCTCTCGCCAGATGTTGGAACTGCCGGAGGATTATGTTCTAGGGCGTATCATTGAAGCTGGTAAACTGGCTGAAAAATTGGGAGCAGATATCGTGGGACTGGGCGCGATGACAGCTGTGGTGGGAGATGCCGGGATTACTGTGGCCAAGAATTTAAATATTCCTGTTACTACTGGGAATAGTTATACTGTAGCCATGGCCCTGGAAGGGACCAAAAAAGCAGCAGAATACATGGGGATCGAGCTGGCTCAAGCAGAGGCAGTGGTTATCGGGGCTACAGGATCGATCGGCAGTGTTTGCGCCAGGATGCTTGCTGGTGAGGTGGGAGAGTTGACATTGGTTGCTCGGACCCGCCCTAGCCTGGAGCGGCTGGCTTACCAGATTCTGCATGAAAATGGGGTTGCGGTTCGCCTTGCTACAGAGGCCAAAGATGCTCTTCTCCGGGCTGATATCGTGATCACGGTCACATCCTCTGTTGATACGCTCATCGAGCCCCAAGATCTGAAGCCGGGTGCTGTTGTCTGTGATGTGGCCCGCCCAAGGGATGTTTCTGTCCAGGTGGCTAGTGAGCGTCCGGATGTGCTGGTTATTGAGGGTGGTGTTGTAGAGGTCCCAGGGGATGTTCAGTTTAACTTTAATTTTGGCTTTCCACCAAAGACATCTTACGCCTGCATGGCCGAGACAATGATCCTTGCCCTGGAGGGGAAGTGTGAAAATTATTCACTGGGAAGGGAGTTAACCGTTTCCCGGGTTAAGGAAATCCAGCATTTGGGAGCAAAGCACGGCTTTAAGATCGCTGGAATGCGCAGTTTTGAGCGTGCACTAACTACCGAAGATATTATGAGAGTGCGAGAGCATGCAAAATCTTTTACTAGAAACCCTTGACAAATCGAAGCTACATTTCTATAATAGCTACAAAATCAGAGTAGAAGAAAATGCACTAGCCGTCAAACCGTCCAGCTCCGGCTGGGCTTATTATTATTATTATTGTTATTATGAACGAAGGTAGACAGACACCTGAAATGGCGTTGTTGTCACCTTTTTGATTTAAGGGGGATAGGGTTTAGTTTAAATGAGACGTTTATTGGTGGTGAGGACCGAATAAAAAATTTACGAGGGTCATAAGATTTTAGTAAATTTTTAATTAAGGGAGAGATTAACATTGCCCGAAAAAGAGGTTCTTTTGACAGGGGACGGGATTAAGAGACTGGAAGATGAGCTGCACCTTTTAAAATCTGTAAAAAGACGGGAAATTGCCGATCGTATTCGTACGGCCATTGATTTTGGCGACATCTCCGAAAACTCAGAATATGAGGAGGCCAAAAACGAACAGGCTTTTGTCGAAGGTAGAATTATTACTTTAGAAAAGATGCTGCGGCATGCCCGGATTATTGACACTAGCGAGGTGCCTCCAGATACTGTTGGTGTAGGATCCACAGTTCTTTTAAAAGATCAGGACACTGGCGAGGACATTGAATATACAATTGTCGGAAGCGCAGAGGCTGATCCCGCTGACTATAAAATTTCCAACGAATCGCCTGTTGGAAATGCCCTTGTAGGAAAAAAGGTCGGGACGGTAGTGGTGGTCAAAGTGCCTGCTGGAACCCTAAAGTATCAGATAGCGGATATTCGTATATAAATTCTCCCTTTAATACATTTTTGGAAGCACGATTCGCATCCTCGCAGCAGGAATAGAAATAGGAGGAGTTTTTTTATGTCTAATGGCCGCAAGGAAGAAGCACCGGATCTACTCGGCATCCGTCTGGAGAAGATAGAGGAACTGCGATCTATTGGGGTCGACCCTTTTGGTACAAGGTTCCCGGTTCAGGAGCATGCTGCTGATATTGCCGCTGATTTTACTGCATATGACGGCAGAGAGGTCACTATAGCTGGCCGCCTAACTGCTAAAAGAGGACATGGTAAGGCGGGTTTTGGAGATCTGCAGGATTTTTCCGGTCGGATTCAAATCTATGCCAGGTTAGATAATCTAGGCAGTGATGCTTATGAGTTGTATAAAAAGCTGGATATAGGAGACATCATTGGCATTCAGGGGACTGTGTTCCGCACTCACAAACAGGAAATTACAGTAGCCCTTAAAAGTTTCCAACTCCTGTCGAAATCGCTGCGTCCCCTCCCGGAAAAATGGCATGGGCTGAAAGATATCGACCTGCGCTACAGGCAGCGGTACCTTGATCTGATTGTCAACCCGGAGGTAAAGGATGTTTTCCTGAAAAGGATTGAGATTATCCGTGCTATCCGGCATTTCTTGGAGGAGCAGGGTTTCTTCGAGGTGGAAACACCCATGATGCACCCGGTACCAGGGGGAGCAGTAGCACGCCCATTTATTACTCATCACAATGCCCTGGACATGCCCCTTTACCTTCGTATCGCTCCGGAGCTTTATCTCAAGAGGCTATTAGTGGGGGGATTTGAAAGGGTATT
>CALGIY010000071.1 GCA_937914965.1 uncultured Thermoanaerobacteraceae bacterium
GAATCCCGAACGTGCATTTTTTAGATGAAGCAGCAGTTTCCCCCCTTTCATCCATAATGTTTAATTGTTATTAAATAAATTAGCATTGTAACGGTCCTCATTAACTGCTACCAAAACACCCATATTTGCCTGGGAACGGATATAGCACTCCATGATTAGGTCGGCATTGACCATCGCATGTGTGGTGATGCTGCGGCTCCCCACAGCAGCGGTGGGGACCTTAGCTCTCCACCCCAGGGAATCCTCACATATGATTCCTGTGTGAGGGGTGGACATGGGGTAGCGAAGAGGCAGTGGTCTTCTGGCAGACATATCGTAAATGGGCGGATGGGTGCAGTGAAAAAAGGGTTTACCTGTTACTAATGTGTGGTAAAGGGTGTAGCCTTCATATGCATACCAGTCCCGGCAGTTATCTACATTCTGATGAGGCAGAACAAAATCATCTTCATCCAAGCCTTCGACAACAGCCAAAAGTACTTTTTTCCCCTGATCAAGAGCCTTTTCCATCAGGCTGCATATTTCTTCAATATGACTGGGGTATCCAATTTCCGAATAAACAGGTAGGGTGAAATTATATTTGTCGATATGATAAAGAACCCGGTTGTTGCTGCAAATTCCTTTAAAATTCCACCCATCTTCAGCGATTAATAGGTAGTCGGGAAAGTCGTTGATATATGCAGGATTTGTTATTTTGCAGCTGTCAACAAATTCATCTCTGCTGATCATGGTGCGGATATGTGGTTCCTCAGCTAAAAGTATTTCATCTCCCGGCTCACTTTGGTAAACTCCTGCCATGTTATAGGACCAAGCACTTGATTGAAGGTTGCCTGCTAATTCAGGTATAACGATATGGCCTTTGAGGGGCGCAAGTCCGCCGCTGCTGACAATGAGCGGGTAAAAATTATGTCTGCGGGCAAAGTTCAGAATGTAATCGAAAATGAGCTTGGCTGTGTTTTTTCTTTCTTCCAGAGAACAGGGGCTGTAGACGCCGCTGAAAAAAGGCTGGGTAAAGCCCAGAAAAAGCCAACCTGGATTGTATTGATTAACTACTGCTTCAGCCGTATCTATCGTCCATTTGCTGCCGGCATTATTGCGGTCTCCCGGATAGGGGAATCTTTTGGCCAGGCTTTGAAGGGGTTTCAGAAACTCTTCATCTCTTTCCACCGGCTTGGCAGTGGCAAGGTCAATGACCGCCTGCCATTCCCGTACATCGATAATCCCTAACATATCTATCCCTCCTCACCGTCAGGGCAGCTGGTGTCACAGAAGCTGCCGGTCATTTTAATGGCTGTTCCGCAGTGTGGGCAAATATTCCCCTGCATGCTGCAGCCTGAGAGTGTAACCCCGCAGGATTGGGCGCAGATTCTTTCGATCAGCACCTTTCCACAGGAGGGGCATAGGGTGTTGATTAACTGAGTGCCGATATAGTTGCTAAAATAAGTGTTGGGCAGAATCTTTCTGCACTTTTTAACTTTGCTGGAAATCTCCTCGATATCTGGGGGCTGCCGGTTTTCCATCTTGTATTCAGGCAGCAGTCGGAAAATATGCCAGGGCAGCTGTGGGTCGAGATCTGCTAAATATTCAGCGATAGCAGGAATTTCATGGTCATTAACAGTCTGTACCACTGTGGTCGTAACCTCTAAATGGGTGCGGGAAGCAAGATACTCGATATTCCGCATCACAGGTGCGGCGCTTTTAAGACCGGCATGCTTTCGGTAGTAATCATTGGAGAGAGATTTGAGGCTGATATTAAAAAAATCAAAGTATTCCAGCATCAGATCGGCAGTTGCTTTGGTAAAATAGCCGTTGCTGGAACAGCCCACTATCAGCCCGTGTTTTTTGGCTTCCCTGGCCACAGCTAAAGCAGAAGGCAGGTTGACAGTCACTTCATTAACACTGAAATGAATCCCGCTGCAGTTGGCCTTTTGGGCGATCTTCACCACCCGCTCCGGCGCAAGCTGAAAGCGAAAGGTTTTTCTTTCCGGCTCAATGGCTACCCGAGCGTTGATACAATAGGCACAACTTGCATTGCAGTTGAAGGCACCTAGCTGCAAAAATTGATGATTGGGCCAGCCGTGAAAAAGAGGGATGCCTTCTGTATTGGTAATATAATAGGTTGTCCATTGGTTGGGGTAAATCTCTTCTATGCTGCCATTTCTTTCTTGGTACATGTGGCAGACAGAAGCAGGCATTTTGCAGCGCCATTCACAATAATTACACTTCATGCAACCACTCCTTTCTATTTAGCGGGCACTACCACTTGGCAGGAAGGTGTTTGCTCCATGGTGATTCCGTCACCGTATAGTAGTTTGAGATTATCATCGGTAAGAATATCTGCCACAGGGCCTGCCGACAGTATTTTCCCGTCCTTTATCATCATTACATCACTGCAGTACTGCAGGACGATATTGGGGTCATGGGCGGTAATCACAGTAGTTACCCCCTTGGTAAAGACCAGGTTGCGAATCAGATTCATTACCATATGCTGGTTGGTAAAATCCAGATGGGATGTGGGTTCATCCAAAAGGAGAATGGGGGCAGACTGCATTAAGGCCCTCGCGATTAATACCAACTGCTGTTCCCCGCCGGAAAGACGGTCAAACTGTTTTCCCAAAAGGTGTTCGATCCCAATATCTGCTGCCACTTTTCTGGCTTTTTCCTCTGACTCGGCGGTCGGTGACTCCCAGGCCTTGAGGTGACAGCCTTCTCCCAGCAGGATCATATCCAGCACATACAAAGGGAAAACAGTGCGCGCTCCTTGAGGCACCAATGCTGCCAGGTTGGCAATCTCATTGGGTTTTAAGTTTGAGATATCCTGATCCGCCAGGTAAACCTTCCCTTTCATTGGCCGCAGCAGGCCGTTTAAACAACGGAAAAGGGTGGTTTTTCCGCAGCCATTCCTGCCCAAAAGTCCTAACATTCTGCCTTTGCTGACATGCATATTGATTTGTGTTAAAACCACAGTGCCGTGATAACCTGCTTCCAGACTGTCTGTTCGGATTATTGTTACCACTCTCCCCTTTTCTGTTTAGAGAAAATTAACCAACCCAGGAAAGGTGCCGCCACAAAAGAGGTGATCACAGAAATAGGTACTTCTCCAGTGGGTATATTGCGGACTATGGTGTCAATCAGCAGTAAGAAAAACGCACCAAGAACTGCAGCATAAGGTACTACCCGTTTTTGGTTAGAACCGATAATGGAACGGGCGATATGGGGAATAATTAACCCCACCCAGGCAATGTTCCCAACTGCGGCAGTGGAAACAGATACAATCAATGCCACAAACAGAATATAAATAAACCGCCACCTGGATAGGTTTACTCCCAGTGCCTTAATTTCTTCATCAGTTTGGCCCATGATATTTAAACGCCAGCTGAACAAAATTAGAAAAAAGATACCAATACAGACCAGTGGTAAAACCGTGGCTACATTCTTCCAGTTGGCAGCATTAAAAGCCCCCATCAACCAATAAGTAATCCGCAGCATATCACTGTAAGGGTCTGACATATACAAAAGCAGGGTCAAACCTGCCTGAAAGAGGGCACTGATAATCACACCGATCAAGACCAGCGCAGTAACACTGCTGCCAGGCATGCGGGAAACAATGGCAAAGGTTAAGAGTAAGGCCATCACTCCGAAGCAGAACGAGAAGCCTTCCACCACTAGGGTGCTGCCGGAGAAAAAGAAGATGGCCAGCCCCGCCCCTAAATTTGCCGCCTGGGTGACTCCGATAATATCGGGAGAAGCCAAGGGGTTTCTGTAGAGGGTCTGCATAACGGCACCAGCCACGGAAAGAGCAGCTCCTACTGTGCAGGCCAAAATAGAACGGGGTAAACGCACATTCCAAAAGACTATCTGCTTTTGAGCGGTGATATCAGCAGTAAACCCCTGGCCCAGATTCATCTTGTGCAGAAAAATGGTAATCATATCGGCAAAAGTAACATGAATTTTGCCGATATTGAGAGAGAGAAAGAAAAAAACAATAAAGATCAAAAGCGTAACAGAGAGAATAGGCCATAACCGTTTGCTGTGGTTTATCGCAGTACTGCTCTCTGTACCGCTTATTCTGATCACAGCACACCACCTAATTCAGTGTAAGTGTAGCCGTAAATAAATTTATAGACACTGTCCGCCATTTCCAGCATATCAATATCTGTACAAAGTTCGGGGTGAATGGTCTTGGCTGTCCAGATGATCCCTAAGACCGATTGAGGTAAAGGGAAATCCCACCAACCCAAAGAGGAAGGGAAGATATAAACATGTTTATTTTTAATCGCTTTCACAGTTTGCAGTGCAGGGTCGGCCAAAATACTTTCCACATCATCAACACCAAAGCTCGACCCGAGGACAATATAGTCAGGATCCCAAAGAATAATATCTTCTGCACTGATATTGGTCCATTTGCCCTTTAACCCGGCTCCTGCATTAATGCCGCCCGCTGTTTGCACCATTTGGTGCTGAAACATATCTTTTGTTGCGGCACTGTAAACACCGCCAGAGCCGCAGACGAGCACAACAGGCTTTTCTTCGTCAGCAACATCTGCCACTTGGCTGGAAACCTTAGTGCGCAGATCTTCGATAAAGCTGATCACTTCTTCGCTTCGTTCAGGGCAGTCAAAAACTTTGCCCATAATGCGTGCTGTTTCGTAGACATCTTCAAAGGTTTCTCCGCTGACTGCAATGGCAGTTATGCCCGCATTTTGGAAGATCTCTGCATCCTCTTCCCCTTTACCGGCATCAGTAAAAACAATATTGACACCCAGATCAAGCAGTCCTTCAGGGCTGTCTGTACCATTAGGAGAGGTCAGCACGGTGGGCAGAGAACCGTAAAAATCATCAACCTTGGCCAGGGCTTCTGTGTCGGCTCCGATCTGCATCTGAAAAGCTATTTTTTCCTTTTGTCCCATGGCAAAAAGCATTTTCCCGCCGTAAATATGGGTGGCGCAGACCTTTTCAATTGTTTCCGGAAGTTCTACAGTCCTCCCCAATTGGTCAACAATAACATTCCCTTTTTCCGAACTGGTGCCGGGATCACTGCTGCAGGATGTCAGCAGCATCACACAAACCACCATAGCCAGCAGACACAACACGGTTCTTTTCGTTCTCAGCTTCACTATTATTCTCCCTCCCCCAGATAAATAAAAAAGCCGAACCCCCTACTGAAAAGCAGAGCTCGACAGATGATAATCATTATTAACTCTCCTTTCCACAATAGGAGATTATATCGTTTCCAATATAACCCTAACGCCTGTAATCCATAGCTAACACCGTAGGCCTTACAGGTTCGGAGTAGTAATATGTATTTTTTTGTGAACTATATTACATTTTAGCATATATTGAGATAGTTTGTGTGATCTCAGCAAAAAACTCCCTCCTCTTTTTTTTAGGGGGGAGTTTTCGTCGTCATGGGATGGGCTTAAAGCATTCCTGTTTATTTATTCCTCATAAATAAAAATGTCCTCGATAGACATACCGAAATATCTGGCTATTTTAAAGGCTAGGATAATCGACGGATTATAACGCCCATTTTCCAGCGAGCCTATGGTTTGCCTTGAT
>CALGIY010000072.1 GCA_937914965.1 uncultured Thermoanaerobacteraceae bacterium
CTTACTTTTTCATCCAACTTTTTATTCACTGCCATGTTCACCAGCAGCTGCAGGGAATTAAGGGTTTTTCCGCGCCTTCCAATTATATACCTGACATCATCACCCAGAAATTCTGCATACCAGTAACCCTCATTAAAACTGATCTTAAGATCAACTTCCAACTCCATTGCCTCTATTACTTCATTAAGAAAATCCCGGATCACCTGTTCCGGAGTGTCTTTGATATTAACTCTTACCCGTGCTAGTTTTCCACCTATAATCCCCAGGAACCCCCGGGAACCTTCATCCAAAACCTCTACATCAACCTGATCTTGTGTTAATTCAAGTTTTTCCAGTGCACTTTGGACAGCATCTTCGACATTACTGCCCTCTGTGACAATTGATTTCATGCTCCTGATCCTGCTCCCTTCGGTACCTTCATTGACCTATTAATAACAAACATCTCGATACCGCTAACCAGGCTGAAGACAACCCAATACAACGTCAACCCAGCAGGTAGAGTGCGAGCGATCCATCCCACGAACAATGGCATCACAATGAGCATGGTTTTCTGGGTCTGATCGACCTTTCCGGCTGACGACATACTGGTCAAATACTGCTGTAAGAAGGTAGCTGCAACTGTGAGAATAGGCATAATAATAGGATCAGGTTGTCCTAAATTAGCAACCCATAAAAACTGAGATTTAGCTAAGTTCACGTAAGCCGGGTGCGAAACCGGGTCAAAAAAGGTTCTAAGTGAGGTAAATAAAGCAAAGATAATCGGCATCTGGATTAATAGAGGAAAGCATCCAGCAAAGGGGTTGGCACCTTTTTCTTTATATAACTCCATCATGGCCTGCTGTGACTTTTCCGGTTTATCCTTGTATTTTTCCTGAATAAATTTGATCTTGGGCTGCAACTCCTGCATTACTCGCATAGACTTCATCTGGATTCTTGTTAGAGGGAAAAGAATGAGCTTAACTGCAATTGTAAAAAAAATAATCGCTAATCCATAACTCGGTATCTTCAGCCAAACTGTGGCTAAATAAAAAGACTGTATAATTTGGCTGAAACCTGCTATAATCTCATGCCACAAATTAATCCCGCCACGCCACTATTCTGCCGGGCAGGTGTCACCTCCTGAATACTTATTTTTTTATCCACACTTTGATCACGGCACTGGGTCATACCCGCCATGACAGAGGGGATGGCACCTGGCAATGCGATACAAAATTAAGATAAGTGCTCGAAAAAAACCATGCTTTTCTAGTGCCTGAATGGCATATTCAGAACACGATGGATAGAACCTGCAAACCGGAAGGTGCCATGAAGACCATAGTTTTTGATAGAGCCTGATACAAAAAATAAAAAACTTCTTGACCATCATTATGCCCCAGTGATCATTTTTATTGAACTTTTCTGGAAAAGGTATTCTAAATCCTTCTTTAATTCCCAATAACTTACTTGTAATGATTCCCGGCGAATATTAATTACCAGATCAAACCCATCGTTGATCTGGTTTTTTTGCTGATGGCAGATTTCTCTGACCCTTCTTTTAATTTTATTCCTCTGTACAGCACCTTTTATTTTACGTGAAGGTGCAATTCCAAATCTTGTGCTGCCAGTATCAGATCTCTTTAAAGTACGTAGAACAAAAAAACGCGACCAATAAACCCTTCCTTTTTGATAAACAGTTCTAAAATCACTATTTTTCCGGAGGCGGTTCTCTCCTGCTAGCAAATTAAACCTCCTATATGTATTTTAGGCAGATAATACTTTCCGCCCTCTTGCACGCCGCCTACTGATCACTCTGCGACCACCTTTTGTCCTCATGCGTTTAATAAAACCGTGTACCCTATGCCTTCTTCTTTTCTTAGGTTGATAAGTCCTCTTCATTTTTTTCAATCCTTTCTATGGTTCATTCACGTTAAATTTCCTCATACTTCTTTATTAATTATAGACAACTACACTGCTATGTCAAGCAAGTGAATCCTTACAATTTCCAACCTTGTACACCCCGTCATTCTTTGTTATATTAGATAAAGCAATATAATTATCAACAAGTTATTAACAGAATGTGGACATAATAACAGAGGTGGCATTAAGGTTGATTAGAACTAAGATTAACGACATCTGGAACGATGTTCTGGAAATACTAAAAAAAGAATTAGATGAACAAAGCTACAATACGTGGGTCGACACCACAAATCCTTTAGCCTATCATGATGGCACACTGGTTATCCTTACATTAAATGAGTTTTCGAGGGATTGGTTAGAAACACGTTTTAGCGCACTAATTCGGTCTTATTTAGAGTACAAATACAATAAAAATTTTATCTTAAGATTCGTTACGCCAAACAGTAAGGATAGCGTTTTTATACCCAAAGATGTTCAAAAACGGAGGGCACTAAACCCTAAATATACTTTTGATACCTTTGTGGTTGGCAACAGCAACAGGCTCGCCCATGCAGCTGCTCAGGCAGTTGCTGAATCACCGAGCAAGGCCTATAACCCACTTTTTATTTACGGCGGCGTTGGTCTCGGAAAAACACATCTTTTACATGCCATAGGCCATTATGTACTTCAAAACAACGATAATTTTAAAGTTGTCTATGTTTCATCAGAAACGTTTACCAATGAGCTAATTAATTCTATTAAAGACGACCAGACGGTCGAGTTTCGTAATAAATACCGCATGGTCGATGTCCTTTTAATTGATGATATTCAGTTTCTTGCTGGAAAAGAAAGAACTCAAGAAGAGTTCTTCCATACTTTTAATGCACTGCATGAAGCTGACAAACAAATCATCATCTCCAGCGATCGCACACCCAAGGATATACCTACCCTTGAGGATCGCCTCAGATCTCGTTTTGAATGGGGCTTGATCGCCGATATACAAACCCCTGATCTAGAGACAAGAGAAGCTATATTAAGAAAGAAAGCACAATTTGAAAGCATTCAGATCCCTGATGAGGTAATTCTTTTTATTGCTTCTAATATAAAATCTAATATCCGGGAATTAGAAGGTGCTCTCCTGCGTGTTTTCGCATTCGGTAATCTCAATCAAAAAAAGATCGATATAGAACTGGCAAAAGAAGCATTAAAAGATGTTTTAGCTGGTAACCGCAGGCAACATATCACTATTCCTATGATTCAGAAGGTTGTATCGCAGTATTACAACTTACGCATTGAAGATTTTAAATCAAGAAGACGAACAAGAAATGTTGCTTTCCCACGCCAGATAGCCATGTATCTATCTCGCGAACTTACAGAAGCATCTCTCCCAAGTATCGGACAAGAATTCGGAGGCCGTGATCACACAACTGTTATTCATGCGTGTGATAAAATTAAATTATGTATAAAAAATGATGCAGGTATAGAAGAAGATATAGATAAAATAAATGAGATTTTAAGGGCGTCATCATAAGTTATTAACGATCAATCCCCAGCAGATCACTGGACTGTCCACAAACATTGCCCGAAAAATTTCCCTGTCAAATAGGGGAGTGTATGCACATATACACACTATACCGCGCCTTATTACTACTCCTCCTGTATTATATGAATGAAATAATAATAATATACTTCGTTCAAGGAGGTTTTTTATTTTGAAGGTTTCTTGCGCTAAAAATGAAATAGGCCCGGCACTTATATCACTATGCCGGCTAATCCCATCTAGGACCAATTTACCGATCTTAAACGGGTGTTTGATCTCAGCAAGCGATCAAACCCTTACACTGCAGTGCACAGATCTAGAATTAACACTTACGATCAGTATTCCGGCTCAGGTAGAAGAAGAAGGAAGTACTGTTGTTTTTGCCAAGTATTTATCTGATCTGGTGCGCAAACTACCTGTTGATGATGTATCATTATCATGGACTGATGAAAAAAAATTACTAGAAGTCAACTATGGATCAGCAGTAAGCCATCTTCATACCTGGCAGGCTGCTGACTACCCACCTTTACAGCAAACGCCTTGTGATCAAAAGATTAATTTCCAAGGAAGTAAATGGAAGGGTATTACCGAGAAGGTACTATCAGCTGCTGCCCAACAGGATGTGCGTATTAATTATGCCGGTGTATTTGTACAGTTTTTGGATGAGCAGATTCATATGGCGGCCACAGATGCTTATCGCCTTGCACTGATCAAAATTCCCAATAACAGCGGTATCAAGGGTTGTGATCTCTTTATTCCTGGGCGTGCTCTAACTGAGGTCAACCGTCTTGCTGCTGATGGGGATGATCTCGAGATTTCATGGGATTCAGGAATGATTAGTTTTGCTACTCGTAATTTTGTGTTAACATCGAGGTTGATCAATGCTCAGTTTCCAAATTACGAAAAGGTTATTCCAGAAAAACCAGAATTAAAGATTGAGATACCCCGAGATATTCTGATGACCACTTTAGAAAGGGCATCACTTTTTGTGCCACCGCAGGAACACTATGCAGTGGCTAATCTTAAGATTGAAGATGACAAACTGGTGATTACTGCACAGGCAGTTGAGGTAGGATCTCTACAGGAGGTAATTTTCTTAAACGAACCAACAGGATCTAACTGTGATGTAACTTTTAATGCTAAATATCTTTTAGAACCACTACAGGTAATGGATCAAGAGAAAATCACCCTGTGCCTTAACGGGCAGAGCGGACCGGCAGTTTACCTTGAAGAAGGGGAAGATGAATATTACTTACACCTGGTCAGCCCTGTCTGCCGGGTTAGTTAGGGCAGGCTTAAGTTTATGTTAAAGCAATTGTACTTGCAGAATTTTCGAAACTACAAACAACTTGAATTTACTCCAGATGCTGAATATCTGATTCTTTCTGGACATAATGGAACTGGTAAGAGCAATCTTTTAGAGAGTATTTATTATCTTAGTACAGGCTATTCCTTTCGCCAGGCCCGGGATGATAATCTTGTTCGCTTTGGATCTGGTCATTTTATCATCAGAGGAATTGTAAGCCGCGCTGGAATTGATTATAAAATAGAAGTTAATTACAGACAGGATCAGCGTCGCAAAACAACTAAGATCAATGACAAACGTGCCTTACCAGGTGACTGCTCCAACCACCTTCCGGTGGTTGTCTTCTCTCCACAGGACCTCATATTGGTTAAGGGAAGCCCTGCCGGTAGAAGGCGATTTCTCGATCTGGTGGTCGCCCAGGTAAGACCGCAGCATAATAGTGATCTTCACTATTACAATAGTGTGCTTTACCAGCGCAATAAACAACTGCGCAGTTTAAAAGTTTCCAGTGTTGATCTGCTCCCTTGGGATCAGCAGTTGGCTTCTTTAGGTTCACGCATTTGGAAACGTCGTAATCTTGTTCTTTCAGAACTACTTTCTTTAAGTGCTGGTGTTTTTAATTCCTTGAGCAGGGGAAGAATTTTAGAAGGGGAATATTTATCCCAGATTAAGGGTATTAAACCAGAAGATAATCAAGAACAGTACCAAAATCTTTTTAAGGAGTCTCTTAAAAAGTCATTATCAATTGACCAAAGGGTGAAAGCGACAACTGTGGGTCCCCACCGTGATGATTTTCGCTTGTACCTGAACGGCAGAGAAACACGCATTTATGCTTCTCAAGGTGAGCAGAGATTGGTTGCCCTGGCTTTGAAAATTGGCCAGTACCGCCTGCTTACTGAAGTCCAAAGTTTAGAACCGATTTTACTGCTAGATGATGTTTTTTCTGAGCTTGATGAAAAACATAGACTATTTGTGCTGGAAGGGATGAAACAGGGAAGCCAGGTGATCGCCACGACAACATCATCTTTTAAAGAGGGTTTTGCTCAAATAAGGCGTTTAACGCCTGAAATTTTTGTGGTATACCCGAAAAACTTTTAAAAGGGAGGTCACCACATGTACCTGCATATCGGCGGGGAAGTAATGGTTCCCCTGGATGAATTGGTAATAATTATTGATCTAGAGGCTGGCAGCCGTAGGGATGCGACTAAAGAGTTTTTAAGTTTGGCCGCTGATGATAAGAAGGTAGTTGATAGTGGGAAGGGGAGAAAGAGGAGTATTCTTGTAACAAAGGAAAAAATTTATTACTCACCAATTTCTGTGGATACCCTTGTTAAACGAACGCAAGTTTAAAATTACCTTATTTATACAGATGTGATATAATTAAAATAATGAGGTTTATTTATTGCCGCCAGCAGTTGAAAAGGAGGCTGTATAGTGCGAGATAGTGATTATACAAAAAATAGAAACAGTTATGATGCGAGCCAGATCGAAGTTCTAGAAGGAATGGACGCTGTGCGGCGCCGCCCTGGTATGTATATAGGGAATACAGCATCAAGCGGGCTTCACCAACTAGTTTTTGAGTTGATTGACAACAGCGTGGATGAGGCCCTGGCAGGATTCTGTGATCTGATCAGGGTGAAGCTACATGAAGACGGGAGTGTTACCGTGAGTGACAACGGGCGCGGAATTCCCGTTGGTATCCATCCCCGTACAGGCCGTCCAGCTGTAGAGGCGGCCATGACCCTGCTGCATGCTGGGGGTAAGTTTGGTGGCCATGGTTATGAAATTTCAGGTGGTCTTCATGGTGTGGGGCTTTCAGTGGTCAATGCACTTTCCCGCTGGCTGCAGATCGATATAAAAAGAGACGGCATGCATTATACGCAGAGGTATGAGCGTGGGAAGGTAAAATCTAAATTAGAAGAGGTTGGCCCCACCAAGGAAAAAGGGACCACTGTGCGCTTTCTTCCAGATGATGAGATCTTTACTGAAACGGTGTTCAATAAAGAATATTTAGCTTCCCGTATTCGTGATCTTTCTTACCTGAATAAAGGACTTCGCTTTAACTTTGTTGATGATTTCACAGGGGATCAAAAAGAGTTCTACCACGAGGGTGGTATTGCCGATTTCGTTAAGATTCTCAACAAAAACAAAGATGTTTTACACGAGGAACCCTTTTACTTTGAGGTTAGAAGGGAAGGGGTTGCAGCGACCTTTGACAACATG
>CALGIY010000073.1 GCA_937914965.1 uncultured Thermoanaerobacteraceae bacterium
GGGTCCCTGCCTCCCGGAGCATGTCAAAGGTCGCCTCCATCAGCAGGGCCTCAACAACAGCTGGGAAGGGAACCCCCTCTCGTCCTGCCGCCATGCTCAACGCAAGAGGGCCAGGAAGCATTTCCTGATGGAAAGTAGTTAAAGCAACATAGAGCGAAGGCAAAATCAAGGTCAAGATCAAGGCCACCCAGCGGAAGGGGCGGATATAATCATGCCCTTCGTAGTAATCCTCTGGAGACTGTAAAAACTCACTAAAAACCGCGGGAACAATCAGTACAAAAGGTGTGGTGTCCACCATAATGGCTACTTTTCCTTCAAGTAGAGAACCAGCAACCTTGTCCGGCCTCTCTGTGCGATCCACCAGTGTAAAGGGTGTCCTATAGTCATCTTTAATAAAATCCTCAATATATCCACTTTCCAAAATAGAATCAGTATCTATCTGCCCTAAGCGGTTTTTGACTTCGGTAACTGTCGCGGGATTAACCAGCCCGTCAATATAAGTAACACAGATATCGGTTTTGGTGACCGTACCAATTTGCTGCATATCGAAGCGAAGTTTCGGTGTTCTGATGCGGCGCCGGATAAGAGCAGTGTTGGTGCGGATGGTCTCTGTAAATCCCTCTCTAGGACCCCGGACAAAGGACTCGGATTTGGGTTCTTCCACAGACCGGGACTGCCAACCCTTGACCTCTATGGCCAGAGCCTTTGCAGACCCCTCGATAAACAGAGCAGCAAAACCCGCCAGCACCAGGTCCAAAAGCTTTCCGAGCTCTACCTCTTCTTTGATACTGTGAAAGGTGACCAACCAGTTGAGAATCAGATCATAGGGGTCTTGGGGCAGTACTTCCGGGTCCCCATCCAAGGTGCGCATCACAAAGGGTTTAAAAATCGACTCACTGATCGATGCTTTATCAACAAGTCCATCGATAAAAACCAATGCAACCTTGATCTCTTTATTAGCTCCGAAATGGAATTGGCGTACCACAAAATCGCTGGTTTCCGCAAACAGCTTTTTCATCAGTTCGACATTTTGTTCAAGGTCCGGGCTGATGGTTTGGTTCAAACTCTCCTGACTGGGTTGGACCTGTTTTATGCGTTCTTGTATCCTGCGGCTCTTAACTTCCGAGGGTTTCAAGGGTTTCCGCAGCGGTCGAAACACCTCACTCACCTCCCGTTTTTTTCCATTCTCGCTCTCCTCTCTATTAGCATGGTCCATGCTCAACCTTTTTATGTTTATTGATGTTAAAAAAACGAATCTTTCTTTGCCACTTTGGCGCAGCTATTTATCCATATCAGCCAGCTGTTTTAAACCAGATCGATTCATGCTTTGACTTTTTTGGTGGTCTCCACAAATAACTGAGCCAGAATCTCGGAAATCACAAAAACGGCTCTTTTGGTACATTACATGGCTATTTATTTCTAGACTGGCGTCAATTAACTGGTAACAGTTGTGGTAAATAAGGAAAGAATAGTGGTGAGTGGTTGTTTCCAGGTAGAGGTGATGCTGGCAGGGCCACACCATCAGAAAGATAAAAAAACAGCGATGTGAGGATAAAAGATCATTATCTAGAGGTTGTTTTATGAAAAATAAAAAGATCAAATGGATTCTATCAATTGCAGCAGCAGTACTCCTTCTTGGGCCATTAATCCTCAGCCCCTTGGTCGGCAAAGCAAACAATTCACAACAAGCTGAGTTGTCCAGAGCAGTAAAGGAAATTTTTGATGCCCGTGCTCGCTCTCTTATCAAAGACTCTGCATCAAAGAAAGCTTTATCCTATTATGACCGTTTCGGAATAGCATCTAATCACCTCCCCTTCGGGCATCAAAGAAAGCTTTATCCTATTATGACACTACTGAAAAACTCGGCCAGTGGGCACATTCCCATGAAGAAGCCAAGATAGATTTTGTTAGGTTGTGGGTGAAAAGGCGAGGAGTACGCTTTACAGAAGCAAGGTCCTCTGTACGCATACCTTGGTGCGAACTGCAGGGGAATCATGCAGAACTGATTATCCACCAAACCCTGCAGGTGGGTTATGTCTATCCTGGCAGCCCAACTGTGAACCATTTCGGTATTGGCACCCGCCACTGGATGAAAATGACACGCAGAAAGGGTAAATGGAGCATCTGTCAGGATTTTTACACAGACGGTCTAGGTGATGATTCACTGGTACCTGAACCAAAACCAGCAGATGGCAAACCTCCTCAAGGAGAGCCACCTGTTCACACTTCTCCACAGAGTGCAACAGAGAGCTATGACCGGGATGGGGCGGTCAGTTATGCGGACAAATATGCCGGGTTAGCGTGGGGAGCTGGTAACAACCATCAATACAACTTACAATATGGGGATTTAAGTGCTAAAGGGGGAGACTGCGCCAACTACGTATCCCAGTGTCTCTCTGACAAAAGCGGCGGCAAACTCCCTCTAGATGGCGGTTGGTTTTACAGCCATGATCAGAATGGTTTCAGCGGCAGTCAGGCCTGGGTAAGAGCCCAGAACTTATGTGATTGGCTGCTGTACAGCGGCCGTGGGAAATTAGTGGCTAGGGGCACCTTCCCGGAACTGAATA
Source organism: uncultured Thermoanaerobacteraceae bacterium (assembly GCA_937914965.1). GTDB lineage: Bacteria > Bacillota > DSM-12270 > Thermacetogeniales > Thermacetogeniaceae > CALGIY01. The sequence continues at coordinate 2,568 of CALGIY010000073.1, forward strand.
ACCCCAGCAAGAATCATCCATCAGGTGCCGTTCGGAAGCTGCGGAAGGGGGATGTCATCGGCTACGGAACAAAAGACTGCATAGAACATGTCGCAATTATCGTCGGGTGGGATTCCCGGGGGTATCCCCTGGTCAACTCCCATTCTGTTGACCGCTATCACTGCCCTTGGGATATGGGTTATGACAAAACAACGGTTTTTGATCTGATTCAAGTTGTCAATTGATCATGAAATTCTGCTGCGAAATGATAAAACAGATACCTGACAAAATTACTCCCATAATATAACAATATACACCAAACCTTATAATTTAAATAAATTCCGGACTTTCGTTCAACCATTCTAAGTAACACCGGAAATCCATTCAGCATATATTAGGTAAAAACGGGAGGGAGGAAGTGGTATGTCCGAGAGTCCTG
>CALGIY010000074.1 GCA_937914965.1 uncultured Thermoanaerobacteraceae bacterium
CTCATTGAAAACAAGAAGATCCCCTTCCTGAAGATAATCCGGGATACTTTTGAAGTTTGTATGAACTATTTCCCCCGAACTTCTATTAACTGCCATCATCCGAGCAGCATCCCGCTGGACAGCCGGATATTGAGCGATTAATTCAGGAGGCAGATTATAATCAAAGTCACTTACCTGCAATTCAAGTTTCCTTTCCCTATTCAAGTCTTTAAAAAGATAAATGTATTATACCACTACAGCACAAAGACCGCGCATCCCCACGGTCTTGACGTAATTCATTCCTTCCCGGATCCTAACGGCGCAGTAGATTGAACACAAGGGTCAACACCAAGCTCAAGATCAAACAAGTCACCAGGGGGAAGTAAAATGAAAAATTCCCTTTCTGGTAATAGATATCTCCAGGCAGTCTCCCTAAAGGTGATATCTTTCCCAGCAGTAGAAGCAAACATCCAGCAACCAAAAGGAAAAATCCTGCAAAGATCAGCAGCTTGGCCAGAGATGAAAGGCTATCCATTTTTCTTGCTCCTATCATAACGATCTTGCTCGCTGTATAAACATCCGCAGTACTGCTGGCGGTAAAGTCCCATCTTTTTGGCCTGTCTCCTTCCCTCGCTGAAACCCTTCCTCCAGTCGAAGTAAACAAAGGGTATTCCCTCTTCCTCTGCAATCGCTTCTCCTGTTTGCCGCAGGAGATCATGGTTCTGCCAGGGACTGACCAAGAGGGTAGTAGTAAAACTATCATACCCCTCAACTTTAGCCCGTGCCGCAGTTTCTTGTAAACGCACTAAATAACAGATGCGGCAGCGCTCCCCTTCTTTAAAGGATACTTCACGAAAATAAGTCTCAGGGTGATATTCTGAAGCCACCAGGAGAGGAATTTCCAACCGCCGCGCCATTTCAGCCGTCCCTTCCCGCCTCCTGGCATACTCCTGGTAAGGGTGTATATTCGGGTTGTAGTAATATCCTTTTGGATCATGCCCCTGCTTCAACAAATCTTGTACAGGGTAGACGGCACAAGGACCACAGCAGATATGCAGCAAAACCCTCACTCTTCATCATCCCCTACAAAAAGTGCTTTCTGCCCGGGGTCTTTTCCCCCCTCTTCTGGAAAGGGTATCCCCAGGTGGCCATAAGCCAAAGGAGTAGCCACACGTCCTCTAGGTGTGCGCTGCAGGTAGCCCATTTGCAAGAGATAGGGTTCATAGACATCCTCAATCGTACCCGACTCCTCCCGAGCTGCAGCAGCCAAGGTATCCAGTCCTACAGGCCCCCCCTGGAATTTATAGATTACTGTTTCCAAAAGGATCCGGTCAACCTTGTCCAATCCGCACTCATCCACTTCCAGGCGCCGCAGGGCATCCCTCACCAGATCAAGATTAACTACCTGTGCCCCATCAACCTCAGCAAAATCCCGAACTCGCCGCAAGAGTCTGGTGGCAATCCTCGGCGTCCCACGGGCGCGCCGAGCAATCTCAAAAGCTCCCTCATTCACCAACTGCATCTCCAGCAGTTTTGCGGCGCGTATAACGATCTGGTGCAGATCCTCTACCGGATAGTAGTCTACGCGCAAAATGATCCCAAAGCGATCCCGCAGCGGCAGGCTGACCAGCCCCGCCCTGGTTGTAGCCCCAATCAGGGTGAATGGGGGGAGGTCGATCCGGACAGATCTTGCCCCAGGACCCTTACCAATTACTATATCCAAATAAAAATCCTCTAATGCTGGATAAAGGATCTCTTCTACCACCCTCGGCAAGCGGTGAATCTCATCGACAAACAATACATCATCTGGCTCCAAATTGGTCAATACTGCGGCCATATCCCCGGCTCGTTCCAGAGCTGGCCCTGATGTAGGATAAAGGCGGACATCCATTTCCTTGGCAATGATCTGAGCTAGGGTGGTTTTACCTAAACCAGGTGGACCATAAAGCAGAACATGATCTAAAGCTTCCTTCCTCTGACGGGCAGCCTTGATAAAAACCTCTAGATTTTCTTTAAGCTGTTTTTGCCCAACAAATTCCCGCAGTGAACGCGGGCGCAAAGATTTTTCCGTCTCTTCCTCCTGAGGAAGATTGGCAGCAGATACAATTCTCTCCTCCATATATCTACACCCTCTTCCCTAATTCCCGGAGTGACAGGCGCAGAACTTCACCCACAGAAGCACCGTCCGGGGTATCGGGCTGCAACTTCTGCAGCACACCTACTGCCTCCTGTCGGCTGTAGCCGAGGGACAGGAGGGCTTGGGCAACCTCATCAAAAACCGGATCCCCAAAATCTTTTGCCACATCCTGTTGGGGAAGCATGGGGGCAGGAAGTTTACCCTTCAACTCCAGGATCAGCCGCGATGCTGTCTTTTTTCCAACCCCAGGCACCTTCATGAGGGGTTCTACCTCACCGCGTTCCAAAATAGATGCCAGATCCTTCCCCCGAAAGGTATCGATAATTGTCAAGGCCACCTTTGGTCCAATCCCCCGGGCTTTCAGCAAGACCCGGAACAGGGAACGGTCCTGGAGTGTTTGGAAACCATAAAGCTGGAGTAAGTCCTCCCGTACATGAAGGTGTGTATAAAGCTCCACCTCCTGCCCGGTGGCAGGCAGCTTTTGCAGCAAACTAGAGGGCACCGCAACCTCATAACCAATCCCCTGCACTTCGATCTGCACCTGGTCCCCATCTACACCTAAAAGACTCCCTTTTAAATAAGAAATCACTGTTCCTCACCCCATTTGCTCTTCTGGTTGTTCAACCTGCAAGTAGTGCGAGAAATATAGTAGTGGCAGAGGGCCGCGGCCAGGGCATCAGCCGCATGGTCCGGCCGTGGAATGTCCTTAAGTTTTAGTGTCACCTGTACCATCCGCTGGATTTGGGATTTATCCGCCCTTCCATATCCGGAGACAGTTTGCTTGATCTCCAGGGGTGTATATGTAGCAACCTCGATCCCCTGGTGGACCGCAGCCAGGATCACTGCGGCCCGAGTATGCCCCACAGTAAGTGCAGTGCGGGCGTTCTTATTAAAATAGATTCCCTCAATGGACATGGCCCCTGGCTGGAATTTCTCACAAATTCCTGTAATCCCGTTATAGATACCGGACAAGCGAGAGGGCAGATCCTGCTCCCGTTCGATCTTAATCACACCGTAGTCTACCAGATTTACTCTTCTATCTTTTATTTCAATAACTCCATAACCGGTGGAAATAACACCGGGGTCAATTCCCAAGATAATCATCTATTAAAACCTCCCTATTTCCGGATTCGCCCTCCCGTACATCTGTTCCTTCTTTAATGATTAGGGGTTTGTTTCTGCTCCTGACCGTGTAACCTACCCCTGGCCAGGGAAGCAGCGATCCCGAAGATACAAAAAACAGCAAAAACAGTAAAAGAAAGGCGTATGCTCTTTAGAAAAGCCGGGAAATTACCGGGTGCCAACTGCACCCCCCCTAGATACAGGGAAAAGATCATGGTCACAACCCCCATGCTGAACATCTGCCCCAGCAGCCGCATAGTGCTGATTATCCCTGAAGCTACACCATAGTATCTTTTCTGTACCGCACTCATGACAGCATTCGTGTTTGGTGATGAGAACAGTCCAAAACCAAAACCGAGCAGGACCAAACAGACAATCAGATACGCAAGGGATGTGTTCTTGGATAGAGTAATCAACAGCATAACCCCGAGAGCCGAAATCCCCATCCCTAAAGATGCCACAAGTCGCGGTTCAATGCGATCTGACAGTTTCCCGGCAATGGGAGAAACGATGACCTGTACCAAGGGCTGGAAGACAAGTATCAGACCAGCATGCACTGCACTAAACCCTTTGATGTACTGTAGATATAAACTCAGAATAAAGCCCACAGCAAAGGTGGCGCTGTAGTTGATCAGGGCAGCAAGATTAGAAAAGGTAAAGGCAAGATTGTGGTGAAAGAGCCGCATCTCCAGGACTGGGCTGTCAGTACGCAGTTCCCACCAGATAAAAAACAGGAGACCTGCAATTCCCAAACCCAGCAGTAGAAAACCGGAGGCTTGCGGAACCTTGGAAAAGCCGTACATCAAAGCCAAGACCATACACCCATAAAGAAGTGAGCCCGCCAGGTCAAACTTCTCCCCGGCTGCCTCCACCCACTCCCCTTTCAACTTCCAGAGCAGCAAGATGGTCACCAGCACCCCGAGCAGTGCAGTCACCATAAAAATGCTTCTCCACCCCAGGTGATGGGTAAGCAGCCCACCCAGTGTCGGGCCCAAAGAGAGCCCCAGGTACACTGAGGCAACATTAATACCCAGCGCTTTACCACGCTCATGCAGGGGATAAACAGAGATCAAAATCGCCATACCAGTCCCGAAGACCATGGCGCTCCCTACCCCCTGAAGTGCCCTTGCCAGCAGCAGCAGGTGAGCATTAGGAGCAAGAACCGCAAGGAGTGAAGCCAAGGTAAAGGTAACGGTACCATAGAGGAAAATCCTCTTCCTCCCGTAAATATCGGCTATTCTACCAAAAGGAACCAAAAACACTGCGGTAGCCAAGAGATATGTAGTCACCAGCCAGCTCAGGTAAACAACATCCATCGCAAATTCCCCACCGATTGCCGGCAAAGCTATATTGATCGATGACCCGAGAAAAGGAGTGATGAATGAACTGACCGAGGCAATCAGTAAAGCAACTCTTTTGGTGACATTATTTGTGGTCACAGTTATTCCTCCAGAGCAGTTTTTCACCTGAAATTACAATAACAACATTATTATACCTGATCTTCTATCTTGTCCTTAAACTATTAACTATTTTATACCTTTGAGATGGCAGGTGGACACTGCCCCACTCTGCGTGTACCATTACAAGGTTAACAAGATAGAAAACTGGCTTCCCTGCCCTTCGCCAGGTGAACTGGCAATAATTGTCCCGCCCTGTTCTTCGAGCAGATTTCTGCTGAGGTATAACCCAATTCCTGATCCCTCTGTCTCCACTACCTTCTGTGCCCCTCCTCGATAAAACCGATTAAAAATTTTGCTGATCTCATGAGGCGGAATACCAATACCATTATCTCTTATATTTATTTTTATATATGTCTCCAGTTTTTCCATAGACACATTTACAGTTCCCTGATCGGCAGTATACTTAATCGAATTTTCCAATATATTGACAATCGCTTCTCTGGTCCACTTTATATCATGGTATACAGGGATACTCTGTAAATCCTGCATATCAATTTCTACATTTTTCTCCATTGCTCTTGAATAAACCTCATTCACCGCTTCAATAATTGTCTTTTTTATATCTGCTCTCTGCATATTCAGTTGTATCATGCCTGTTTCCATTTTTGATATTTTGATAAGAGCATCAGACAGCCACTCCAGTTTATCGATTTGTTCCTTTGCCCTGCCCAAAAACTCCTCTTCTTCTTGCGGGCTGAGTCCGCCTTCAATCAGAAGGGTATTGAAAACTTTGATAGAGGAGAGCGGCGTTTTGATCTGATGAGAAATATCGGTGACCAATGAATGAAGGTTTTCTTTTTCTTTCCTGATGTCATCAAACCCCAGTTTCATTCTTCTGGAAATCTGATAAAACTGCGATTCAAGGCGTGATAAGATACCCTCTTCATCTTCCATAAAAACGGGATATTGTCCATCCATAATTTTGTCTGCTGCAATTGAAAGGTAATCGAGTTTATGTACCAGATATTTTCCCATTCCTAAGAACAGCAATATATTGATGGTTATTATAATAATAACAGCCGCAATGCTTCCCATAATAAAACCCTGGTAAGTATCCCCTGAGGCCATCCCGGTTGAGTTTTCAAATCCTGCTATAAGACGCATGGTATTCATGACAAACAAGAATCCCACCAGAACAAGACTGGCTGTCAGAATAAGAAATAGCTTTTTTATTTTGGGGTCTTTTCTGAAGATCATTGATGGACACACCCTTCAATCCAGATATATCCCGCTCCCCTGATTGTCTTGATGTACTGGGGATCTGAAGGATCAGCTTCAATCTTTTCACGCAGCCGCCTGATATGTACCTGCAGGGTGTTCTCACTAATAAAATCACCTTCAATATCCCATAATTCATTAAGAAACTGCTCTTTGGTGATGATCTGCTGCGGGTTATTTATCATATATTGGAAAAGCTTCATCTCCGTCCTGGTCAGGTATATTTCCTGGCCCTTTTTGTAGACCATCATCGTACTGGGATAAAACACAATCTCTTTGGATACCAGTTTCTCATATTCTTTTACTGACTTACCCCTTCTCAAAACAGCATTAATCTTGGACACCATAACACTCATGCTGAACGGTTTGGTAATGTAGTTATCTGCCCCCATATCATAGCCCATCACAATATCTGTCTCTTGATCACAGGCTGTGAGAAAAATAATAAAAACATCACTTTTTTTCCTGATCTCCCGGCAGAACTGAAAGCCATCCCCATCAGGCAAAGCAACATCCAGCACCACAAGGTCAACCTCAGTCTTAAAAAATATATCTCTTGCTTCCCTAATCGATCTGGCTGCCAGCACCATAAAGCCCTCTCTTTCTAGCTTAAAGCTGACACCCCTGTTTAAAGACTGATCATCCTCCACCAGCAGTATTTTTTTTATGTTACTCATAGTCCCACCTCTCTATCAGACATCTTTCAAATATTTTCACATTTTAATTATATCCCCACTAGGACTGTCCATCTAACAGATTCTATCAAACAAAAAAAGGCGCCAAGACTTGAGAATCCCTGGCACCTATTAAAGAAATCCTGCTATTCAACACTTCTGATAGCCTCTGTTATCTCCAGTTTATTCGCGTATGCAGCAGGGCCGAGAGCTGCCAGATACCCTATACCGACATTAACCAGAATCACAAGCAAAAAGGATTTCCACTCAACAAAAAAGTGCTTCTGCATCAGGGTATAGGAAGCAAAATAAGAATTATAAATAAAGATCCCCAATTCTATCAGCAGTGCCAGTACACAGGAAAAAGCTGCTGAAATTGCCCCATACATAAAGCCCTCAAACCTTACCATTCCTTTAAACTGACTGGCAGTCAGGCCGATAGCCCTCAGGATCCCATGCTCCCGCAGACGAGAGATGATATTATAATTAATGTTGTTATAGATGCTCAGTCCTCCAATAGTAATTAATACCGCAGCAATAACAGCATAAAACAAAAGGTATTCATTGTGCGCCTTCTGCTTATCCTGCATGAGTATGACCCTGTCCTGCAGGTTAGTTCCGGGTATCAGCGCTGCAGCCTGCTGAACTTTTTCTTTGAGGGTTTTATAGTCAGACGCACTGTAGG
>CALGIY010000075.1 GCA_937914965.1 uncultured Thermoanaerobacteraceae bacterium
TCTTTAGGGGTACCGTCTGAGCTGTTGGCAAATACTTTTGAAGAAGTTCTAAAGGATCCTGGTATCCAGATTGTTATCGAACTGCTGGGAGGAAGTGAACCAGCACGTTCATATATCCTGGAGGCCTTGCGCAGGGGTAAACATGTTGTTACCGCCAACAAAGATGTTGTAGCTGCTCACGGCAGGGAACTGTTCGAGGCTGCTGCTGCCGGAAAGGCCGACTTTTACTTTGAGGCCAGTGCTGCCGGGGGAATTCCGGTGATCCACCTATTAAAAGAAAACCTGGCAGCCAATAAGATCGAAGAAGTGATCGGGATTGTTAATGGCACCACAAATTATATACTAACCCGTATGAGTGAGGAAAAAGTGGATTTCCCGACAGTCTTAAAGGATGCCCAGGATGCTGGATATGCTGAAGCTGACCCATCTGCTGATGTTGAAGGATTTGACGCTGCCCGGAAGATTGCCATCCTGGCTTCGATCGCCTTTAATACTAGGGTGACGCCGGATGACGTTTTTATGGAGGGCATCACCAAGATTGCACCAGAAGATATCAATTATGCCAAGGAACTGGGGTATGTGATTAAACTGCTGGCCATAGCCAGAGAGGCTGACGAAGAAGTCGAGGTCCGGGTTCACCCGGCATTCCTCCCGCAGAATCACCCCCTGGCAACTGTACAGGGTGTCTTTAACGCGATTTATGTCTATGGGAATGCCGTGGGGGAGACCATGTTCTATGGGAAGGGTGCCGGTCAGATGCCTACAGCGAGCGCTGTGGTTGGTGATGTGATGGAAATTGTTCGCAACCTGGAAACCGGAAGCACCGGTAGATTTCCCTGTACCTGTTTTCTGGAAAAGAAAATACGCCCTATTGGCCAGGTACATACCAAGTATTACTTGCGCCTGATTGTGAAGGACAAGCCAGGAGTGCTGGCGAGTATTACCGGGGTCCTCGGTAATCACCAGGTGAGCCTTGCTTCCGTAATACAAAAAAGAAGGCTCGATATGGAAGGGGATTTAATGGCTGAGATTGTCATGATCACACATGAGGTTTTGGAACAGGATATCCAGGATGCTCTTGCAGTACTCAAAGGGTTCTCCATAATAGGTTCTATTGAAAATATAGTTCGAGTTGAGGGAGGAACTAAACAATGAAATGGCAGGGGCTCATAACAGCTTATCGTTCTTTTCTCCCGGTAACTGACAATACTCCTGTAATCACGCTGCACGAAGGGAACACTATTTTGCTTCCAGCGCGGAGTCTTTCTGAAAGGCTCAACTTAAACCTGTACTTAAAGTTTGAGGGGCAGAACCCTACTGGGTCCTTTAAGGACCGGGGGATGACGGTTGCGGTATCCAAGGCCGTGGAAAGTGGAAGCAGGGCTGTGATGTGTGCCTCCACAGGTAATACATCTGCTTCTGCTGCTGCTTACGCTGCTCGGGCTGGTATTAAGTGTGTTGTTCTCGTACCAGATGGTTATGTAGCACTGGGCAAGCTGGCCCAGGCATTAATCTATGGAGCTGAGGTTATCGCCATCAAAGGTAACTTTGATGTGGCTTTAAAGCTTGTCCGTAGAATTACCCAAGAGCACCCACTGACACTGGTTAATTCTCTTAATCCTCACCGGATTGAAGGGCAGAAAACTGGAGCCTTTGAAATTTGCGACCAGTTGGGCTTTGCACCTGATTACCTGGCCCTGCCAGTCGGGAATGCTGGTAATATAACAGCATATTGGAAGGGTTTTAAGGAGTATGCTCAAGCGGGTCGCATACCTGGTACTCCTAAGATGATCGGCTTTCAGGCAGCTGGTGCTGCCCCTATTGTCAACGGTGAGGTGGTACCGGATCCCCAGACTGTGGCTACAGCCATCAGGATCGGTAACCCGGCCAGTTGGGAAAAAGCTCTTGTAGCTTTAAAGGAATCAGAGGGCCGCATTGATACAGTTACAGATGAGGAAATCCTTGCTGCATACCAGATGGCTGCGCGTACCGAGGGGCTCTTTGTAGAACCGGCTTCTGCTGCTTCTTTAGCCGGGGTGATCAAACTAGCTGGTGAGGGATTTTTCCCACGGGATGCTAGTGTGGTCTGCATTATGACTGGACATGGTTTAAAGGACCCAGATACAACACTAAAAACCTGTCATCTCCAGCCCAAGGTTGTACCTGCGACAGAGACGGCGGTTTTAGATCTCTTAAAGGAATTTGATGTTCTCTAAAAGTATCCAAGGATCAGGTGAGTAGAAATGGGAAAAAAGATCATAGTAA
>CALGIY010000076.1 GCA_937914965.1 uncultured Thermoanaerobacteraceae bacterium
ATTGACCATATCCTGGTAATTCTGATCCCGGTCGAGGCTGACCTTTAGAAGATCTGAATCACGGGAATAAAGTAAATTAATTCCTTTATTGTTAAGCTCAGCTTCATAGAGTGAAATAAGATCACTGAGCAGTTCATCCATGTTACAAGGCCGGCGCTCAGGTGTGCCCGGTTTAGCCAGCCGTAGGTAATTGGTAATCAGGGTGTTGACCCGGTCCAGTGCCCCCAGCATAATCTCGACATATTCCAATTGTCTGACTTCCTCCAGCTCTTTTTCTAAAAGTTGGAGGTAACCCTGCAGAGCACTTAGGGGATTGCGAACCTCGTGCAGAGCAATAGCAGCAAGCTGTCCCATAATAGCCAACCGCTCAGCTTTGAGCACCGCCTGCTCCAGTTCCTGCCGGCCTCTGGCATCCCAGAGTAACAAAAGGCCCCCTGCATTTTCCCCATCATCTCCCTTAACGATTTTAGTACTCACATAGGAAGGATAACCATCGGTTAAGGGAGCAGCAGTCCCTTTGTATTCCTCACCCGCAAGTATTCGATAAAGAGGGTGTCCAGAAGGGATTCCTTTTCCTTGCAGCAGCCTTTTTATGTCCTCCCCACACACTTGATGTGGATCAAGACCCATTACCTCTGCCAGGTTGCTGTTCATAAAGGCAACTTTTCCAGTTAGATCAAAAACCGCTATTCCTAGGGGAACTGCTTCAAAAGCCTGGTAAAGTATCGGATCTGGACTATTATTCAAGGAATGTATCACTTCTCTTTATATGAATTCCTGCTACAAGTACCGAATACTTGTAGACAGGGTTTCTCCGTTCAGCTCTAGAGTCAATTCCCACAGACATAGTTCCCCTAGGATTCGTCGGTGCATCCTTAATTTTCTTCATCATGTATCTCCCCTTGATTATTAAAAAACGAAGCGATCAATTCACCATTTTTCAACTGGTATAGTTGAACACTATTGCATTTCTTTTTCTGGATGATCCCTATCCTGACCATGGGATCAAGAGCCAGTAAAAGAAATGCAATAGTGTTCAACTATACCAGTTGAAAAA
>CALGIY010000077.1 GCA_937914965.1 uncultured Thermoanaerobacteraceae bacterium
GAAGATCGTTTGGCCGGTCGTGTCGGAGTTACACCGGATGAACTGGACAGATATCTGGACAGTATAATTGATGAGGTTGAACATGGTAAAGACACCACGTTATAAAGTCATTGTTTCCGACCGCTCACGCCAGATGCTGGGTAGCCATCACTTTAAAAAGAACAAGAAATATTAAAAGACTCAGTGGGAAGGAATCTAGTTTCGGTGCAGTACCGAGGATAGAGGGGATATTACTGAGTCTTTTTTTCCCAAAATGCAGCAGGTAATAAAATGTTTCCTTGTTGCGTAATTAATTTCTCGGACAAAATGTGAAGGGAAAATTTTGATTTTAAAACAGAACAGGTGTTCTGTTTATCCCCAGCTTGTGTTAAAATTTAGGAAACATAAGAGAGAGCTGCTAGTTCAAATTTGAATAGGCAGGCGAGTAATAGGGAGGGGCTGGAGATATGAAGGTTAAAGTGGAACAGTTTCGGGATGAGGTGATTGCGCTTAGACCGGTGTACACTGATAGAGGAAATGCGACTGAGATGTGGCTTAATTCGGGTGAGATTTTACTTGATATGAGGGGAATGAAGGCGGTCTTATCGGCTTTAGCGGGAATATATGCTGTGGATCTTAAAACGCAGCATAAGCAGCTAAGGGAGTTTTTAAATCATGGTGGCATTTTGCCTTTTTATCTGGGGAGGCGGGTCTTTATTCCCCTGAAGATGAGGCAGGCAATAACTGAGAATGATGTGGTTTACGGTTATGTGGATCTGGATTATGTCAAAGGCCTGGATGGGGAAAAGAAGGAACGCAACTGTTGGGTAAGGCTTAAGACGGGCCAGGCTATTCATCTGTACAGCAACATTACTACCGCGGTCAGCAGCCGCCACCGGGGTGAGAAGGTGGCTGAATGGTTAAAGGGCGAGCAGGCTGGTAAAGAAGAGGAAATTAAGGTGATGGAGCCTTTGCTTAAACTGGTGCAGAGTTTGCAGCTGATTGCTGAGCGCCTGGAGCGTTTGGATCTGGCTATTGCTGAGGATGAGGGGGAGTATACTCATCTTAGCTGTGGGGAATAGGAATTGCCAGGTGAAATTGACTAATTCCAGGGTGCTGGAAGTTTTGAGTAGTAAAAAGACGGTAGTAGCTAATCAGCATTTAGGGCAGGAGTTGCTTGATATATTAGAGGGGCCTGTGTCGTATGAAAATGAGCTGGAGGAAAATTTTCAGGTGGCTTCGGAGTTGCTGGGGAGAAGGAGCTGCAGAGTGTATAGGTGGCAGGGGGACAGTGTTTAAGATAAAATAGAAGTAAGCCATCTGCTGTGTCGGACGATTAAGGAAGGTGAATGTGGTGGATTTAAAGAACCTTGTCGACATCAGTTTATTACAGGGCTTTCAGGACAATTTTTCTTTATCTGCTGGTTTTTCTTGTTTAACCGAAGATTCTTTGGGCAATGCCTTGACCTGCCCCAGCCATTTCTCGGATTGTTGCTTAAATATCATTCGCAAATCTAAGCAAGGGGCCAAACGATGCCGTAATTGTGACTTGATGGGTGCTGAAGATGCCATCCGGAATGGGAAACCTGCAATTTACCAGTGCCATGCGGGATTGATTGATTTTGCAGTTCCGATCATAGTGGAAGGGAAACAAATTGGTACCATTTATGGTGGACAGGTGTTAGCAAAGCCTCCTAATGAGGAAAAGTTTAGAAAAATTGCTCTTGAGATGGGTGTGAATCCTGATGAATATGTAGCAGCCATTAAAAAAATTCCAGTGTTACCGGAGAAAATTATTCATGCGGCAGCTAGTTTAGTCTGAATCGTGCGCACAAGAATTTATCTACAGTGTTTC
>CALGIY010000078.1 GCA_937914965.1 uncultured Thermoanaerobacteraceae bacterium
TCTTTTCATACTGATTATGATATATATCCTCCTTAAAACGTCCTTATAAAAGAAGGAAGGCTTGAATCGACGACCCAAGCCCCTATTAACCAAACAATTATTATCCTATAAAGATACTAAAAATTTCAGAGCAACATGAGAAACCCGTTAAATATTAGTGGAGATTAAATTAATGGTTTTTGATAGTGGAGATTGTTTCCTATGGCTGGAGGATCTTATTTACTATGCCCTCCAGGCTGACCAAGTCAAAAGGTTTGGAAAGGAAATAATTTGCTTTTGCCTGACCGGCTAAAAATTCTATGTCACTGTTCGCTGAGACCAAGATTACCGGGATATCTCGATAAAGTGGGCTGGATTTCAGCATCTGCGTAGCCGCCACCCCTCCGATATCCGGAATCCAGTTGTCCATAAAGATCAGGTCAGGCTTAAAACTGCTCACTTTCTCCAACACGTCGTGCGACGTCCGCGATTGATCGACTATATGCCCCATGTCCTCCAATACGATAGTAAATATCTCAAGCACGTGCCTATCGTCATCGAAAATAAGTATCCTTTTGTTTTCCATCGTATTATGCGAAAATATTAAATCTCCCCAAAATTTGAAACATTAATTTATTTTCCGCCAGATTTTTTGGTCACCAACTTGTTGGAACCTATCCCTAAGCGAGGAGAACAGGAGGGTTTCCTTGGGACCCAGGCCTAGGAATCCGCCATTTTCCAAGCTCGTGTGGAAGAGGTCAATTACCGAACCCTGCAGGGATCGCCTGAAATAGATCAGAACATTCCTGCACAGGATAAGCTGAAAGCTATTGAAGGAAGAGTCACTGGCAAGGTTATGGGTAGAGAACACCATTCGGGAACGGAGCTCATCATTGAAGCTAATGCTGCCCAGTTTAGGCGAGTAATAGTCAGACAGATCCCTAGTACCGCCCGAACTGACATAATTATCTGCAAATTCCCCAAGGTTCTCTAAGGGAAACAGGCCCATGGACGCACGCTCCACAGAGACTGGGTTTAGGTCTGTTGAATAGATCAGGGACCTTTCAAGAAGTCCAGATTCGTTTAACAATATGGCCATTGAATATGCTTCCTCACCAGTGGAGCAACCTGCTACCCAGACCCGGATCAGGGGGAAGGTACTCAGGAAAGGGATCACGTGCTGACGGAGGGCCAGGAAAAAAGCTGGATCTCGGAACATCGTGGTCAGGGGAACGCTGACCTGTTGCACGAAGTCCCCTGCCAATGTTTTTTCCATGAGCATCCTGTCCAAGAGCTCCTCCAGATCGGAAACCTTCCATAAGGACATAATCCGTAAAATCCTCCTCTGAATGGAGTCCCTGCTATAACCTGTGAAATCATAGCCGAATTCCTCGAGGAACCTGAAAAGGAAAATATCTAACTGGGAATCGATATCCATTCTCACCCTCCCGTTAAACCCTGGATCTCGGCCAGGAGAACATCTATATCCACTGGTTTGGATACGTAACCATCCGCGCCCGCACCAAGGCACCTCTCCCTGTCCCCGCTCATGGCCTTTGCTGTCACCGCAATTACGGGTGGGTAATCCTTCCCGCTGGAATCCCTGATGTGCTGCAAAAACTGGAATCCATCAAATTCCGGCATCATCATGTCCAGCAGCACTACGCTGATGCCCATTCCAACCTCTATGAGGTCAAGTCCCTCCTGGGCACTGAGGACGCCATGGGAATCGTACCCCCTTGATCTGAGTGCGGTCTTAAGGGCGAAGATATTCCGCCTGTCATCATCAATAATCAATATGCTCATCTGTTTTCTAAGGTTTAACGGTTAAAAAGCCACACCCGGAGCAAAGAGACCAATTGGTCCAGATCCACAGGTTTGGATATATAATCTGAGGCTCCTGCCTTCATGCACCGCTCCCGGTCTCCCATCATCGCTTTTGCCGTGACTGCGATTATCGGGAGTTTGCTGAAGATTTCCATGGAACGGATCTTTTCGATGGCCTGGAAACCGTCCATCTTTGGCATCATTATGTCCATCAGCACGATGTCGATGTCGGGATGACTTTCCAGGACCTGGCAAGCTTCCACACCATCGATGGCAGAGTAGATTTCCATATTGAATTTTTCCAGGGCCCTTGATATGGAAAAGATGTTGCGGATATCATCATCGGCAATCAGGACCTTCCTTCCATGCAAGATTTCGGCAAGTCGGCTACCTTTTGCATTCACCTGCGGAGATAAACTAGATGTCTTATTTTCCACCAGATGAAGGAATAGGCTCACCTCGTCTAGGATCCTCTGGAAGGAATGGGCCGTTTTCAGGACGATCGAGTCCGCATATTCCTTAATGCGCATCTCTTCCTGCCCAGAGAGGCTCTTTCCGGTAAAGACGATTATGGGAAGGTCCTCTAGGCCATCTTGGCCCTTTATTGTTTCCAGGGTCTCATATGCCCCTGGATCCGGGATCCCCATGTCCAGGATGACACATTCAACTTTACCCGATGTAAGGGCCTTTACCCCCTGTTCAAGGGAGGACTTCACCTCTGTGGAAATGTCGAAGCTCTCAAGATAGGACGAAAGCGCTTCGGCGTGCTTTGGATTTTCCTCAACGATCAATACCTTTTTGGGACCGTTGCTCAAGGCCGAATCTATTTTGGAGAAAATCTCCTGGAAGCCCTGGTTTTGGAAAGGTTTCCTGATAAAATCGATTGCGCCCCTGCGTATGCTTTCGCTTTTCTTGGCTTGTTCGGCCGACATCATGTGGACTGGGATATGACGGGTATCCGGATTGGACTTCAATCCTTCGAGAACCTGCCACCCGTCCATATGGGGCAGGACGATGTCCAGCAGGATAGCCTTCGGAGAAAACCTCAGGGCAGCTTCCATGGCCAGGTCACCCCTGCCGACAGCTATTGCCTTGTAGCCAGCTTTTCTTGCATATTGCAGTACCAATCTGGCGAAAGTTTCATCGTCCTCCACTATCAGGATCGCCTTGTCCCCCGGAACAATGGTCCCTCGGTCATCTGGAATAAATTGCGGGATAAGGATACCAGGACCAATTGCCGGATTCTCTAAGGCCTTATTTAGGGGAGCTATGGGTTCCTCATTTTGGACATCGATCTGCTCACCATTCACAAAATCAAGCGGCAGTGAGAGTGTAAAGCAGCTTCCCTGGCCCGGGGTGCTCTCAACGGTAAGCTCACCATGTAGCAATCTTGCGATTTCCCTGCTGATCGAAAGTCCCAGGCCGGTTCCCCCGTATTGCCGCCTGGTAGACCCGTCCGCCTGTTGGAAGGCCTCGAATATCAGTTTCTGTTTTTCTTGGGGAATCCCGATCCCTGTATCTCTGACATGGAACCGGACGGAAGCCCCAGGTCCAGAGGTCCTCTCCACCCTGAGGGTTATGTGGCCATTTTCTGTGAACTTGATTGCATTGGACAGCAGGTTCCTTAGGACCTGTTCCAACCTGAGCCTGTCGCTTTTCAAGTTGAAATCTCCCGGCAGTCCGTTCTCGATCCGGAGCTCCAGGTTCTTTTCCTTGGTGAGGGGACTGAACATCTGCTGGAGCTCCGAAATGAGGTCTGCCAACCTAAATTCCTCGAGCTCTATGTCCATCTTCCCTGCCTCGATCTTGGAAAGGTCCAATATTTCGTCTATCAGGGTAAGCAACCCTGTTCCTGATGACCAGATGACCTGGGCTGATTCAACCTGTTCCTGGTTAAGGTTTCCATCCGTGTTCTCAGTGAGCACACGGGAAAGCAAGAGGATGGAGTTAAGGGGGGTCCTCAATTCATGGGACATATTGGCAAGGAACTCCGATTTGTATTTGGTGCTCAGCGCTAGGGCTTCCGCCTTTTCCTGTATTTCCTTGTTCCGTGCGACGATCACCTGGTTTCTTTCCTCCAAGAGATGCGATCTTTTCTCGAGCTCCTGGTTGGAGATCAGCAGCTCATCCTGCTGGGACCTTAGCTCCTCTTCTGAGACCCTCAACCTACCGGCCTGGGCTTCCAGCTCGCTATTGAGGGTCTCCAGTTCTGCGTGCTGGACCTGAAGCTCCTCAGTCTGGGTCTGGGTTTCTTCCAATAGCTGTTGGACCCTGCGCCGGCTCTGTGCCGCGGCCATGGATATCCCGATGGTTTCACAGAAGTCGGAAATTATCCCAATCTTCTCTTCGCTTATATCTCCCCGAGAACCGACTTCGAGGATCCCCATGCATTCCTGTTGGTAGATAATGGGTACCAATGCAATCTGGCGGACTAATATTTCACCCTGTGCAAAGGAAAGCTTGAACTCTTCTGGATATAGGTCCTTGAGGACCCTGTACCTTTTGGTCCTGTAGACCTCTCCCAAGACACCTCCAGTTAGTGGGACCTCTGAGAAAGGCAGGCTTTGGAGCCCGACGGTATGCATGACCTTGAACGTACTCCTTTCGACCATGAAAACTGCTCCGTTCTCCAAATCCATGTAGTCGGTGATGAATTCCATGCTGAACTTTGCAATTTCCTCAAGACCGGGGTTTCCCATCAGACCTGAATTCAGCTGGGCCAGTCCATTTTTCCGCCATTCGTTCCTTTGGAGCTGATCAAAGTTCTTCTTCAGGGACTCGGTCATTATGCGAAGGCTCTCAGCTATGTTCCCAAGATCGTCCTTTTTCGTGTCATCTATGATCACAGAATAGTTTCCCTTGGTAACCTGTCGGGCGATCCCCCTGATAATGTTCAACCTATGTTTCATGTCACTGTCCTTCTCTAGCAGTTCCTGCTGTAGTTCTGCCCGCCTTCTGTAGTCGCCTCGAAGTTTCCAGAACAGGATGGCAGTGATGACCAAGGACATTAAGGAGGCAAAGGCAAACAGGATGGTAGTCGTCAAAGTGGAGTTATCGAGTTCCTCGGAACGCTTTCCTACCCTGGCTTCTTCCTCATGTTGGATCTCGCCGATAAGGACCCTACATGAATCCATGATCGATTTCCCCCTGTCTAGGTGATCGGGAGATAGGTTGCCGGAACTTAAACGCTGTGCCATGAGTCCCTCCAGCACTTCAATCCTTTCATTGGCCAAGCGTCCGAGTTGCTGGGCTCTGCTCTCTTGGACGGGCCCAAGATCTCCATTGACAAGGTTGCCCAGGTGCTGCGGCAGATCCCTACGGCTGTCCCGGTACGGCGCCAGGAACTCTTCCTGGCCTGTCAGCAGATAGCCCCTCTGTCCGGTTTCAGCATTCTGCAGGTCGATCAAGACCAACTGTGAATTGAGTATAATCCTTTGGGACTGATCCATAAGGGCTTTGTTCTCCCGCTGATTGCGGAACGAGAAGAACATCACCGCTGATGAGGCCAAAAGGATGGCCATGGAAAAACCGAAACCGATCTGAAGGTTCCTAAATACGTTTTTTGCCATTATTTAGAGATTGGGAGAGTAAAATAAAATGTCGACCCTTCTCCAAGCTTGCTCCTGACCCCACATTCTCCCCCGTGAAGGGAAATGATCTCTTTGCAAATGTGCAGTCCTAGGCCTAGGCCCTGGAACTTTGCTGATGCTTCCTGAACCCTGTAGAACTTGTCAAAGACAAAAGGAATTTTCTGTTCTGGGATCCCTATGCCTTCATCGCTGACCTCTATGGTCAGGGCATCGTCCTTAACAGTTGTGTTAATGCGGACAACTTGTGTACCTGGAGCGTACTTTATGGCATTGCTGAGATAATTGGTCAGGACCTGTTCCAACCTTATGGGATCAGCTAAAATCGGTCTATCGATCTTTGCGCCTGTTCGCTCAATTCTGATTGCGGAACCGTGGTGTTCTACCAATGCGGCATCAGCAGCCTGTTGGATGAGATCTTCGAAATCAACTTCCTGAAGGGAGATTTTAATTCCACCGTTTTCCAACCTGGAAATATCCAGAAGGTCCTCCACTAGGCTATGGAGCTTTTCGGACTGTTCCTTTACCTTGGAGAGATAACTGTAGGCACGGTGGTCCTTCATGTCCTTCATTGACCGCAGAGATATTTCTGCAAAGGCCTTGATACTGGTCAATGGGGTCTTGAGCTCATGGCTCGCAACGCTCAGGAATTCATCTTTTTTATTTTCTAATTGCTTGCGCTCATCTATATCGGTCATGGTACCGACCCAGCTGTGCCCAGCTGACCCCTGGGCAACGGGCACAAGCTTTAGGAGATGGTAACGGTAATTTTCAGATTGTTTTTCCCGAAGCCTCAATTCTGCCTCCAATGGAAGCTTGTCTTCCAATTGGAACTTCCATTTCTCAAAAATGTGTCCATCCTCGGGATGGAGTTCGGGCCATGTGGACCTATCATGAGAATACCGGAACCACTGTTCGTTAACATAGTCTACCTCCCCCTCTGAGTCAGTAGTAAATGCCAATTGCGGCAGTGCTTCCATTGTCACTTTCAATTCTTCGAGTTTGTCCGACAGCTCAGACTGCGCCTGTTTGCGATGGCGGATTTCTGTCCTGAGAACTTCCTGCATTCTTTGGAGCTCCGAAGTCTGCTCATACAGCCTGTAAAAGGTCTTGACCTTGAGCAGCAGAATATCAGGGTCAACAGGTTTGGTAATGTA
>CALGIY010000079.1 GCA_937914965.1 uncultured Thermoanaerobacteraceae bacterium
AGGCAACTACAACTGGATCCCAGTAACTAAAGTGGTTGGCAATGACCAGAACCGGACCCTCTTGTGGGATATTATCTACACCCTCAACTTTCCAGTGGCAGAAAACAATAAAGAAAAAACGGATAAGGCAGCGACAAAAGCGATAGAACACAACGCTAACCTCCTCCGTAATCTTCCAGCATTTTATCTATTACTTGCGGAACTGTTAGATATGTGCAGTCAATAGCAACTGCATCTGGTGCCTTTTTTAAGGGTCCTACTTCCCGCTTGCGGTCCATCTCATCGCGGTATGTTAGTTCCCAGCGTAATTCTTCTTCAGTAAAGGACTGCCCTGCAGCCTGAAGTTCCTTCCCCCGGCGCTCAAGTCGCATACCCAGTGATGCAGTTAAAAAGAATTTATATTCTGCATCAGGCAAAACAACAGTTCCGATATCCCGGCCTTCCATAACCACACCACCAGTCCGGGCAAAAAGCTGCTGGTACTGTACAAGATAGCTGCGTACAGAAGTCGCCGCAGCAACTTTTGACACATTACAAGCAACCTTTTTTTCTCGCAAATGAGGGGAAACATCTACACCACTGCACCAAAGAACAACAGTGCCGCTTTTTAAATTACGAACCAGTGAAAACCGGATCTCATTAAGCAGAGCATCCAGTTCCACTTCATTTTCTAAATCAACCCCGGCCTGGAGGGCAAAATAGGTCACTGCCCGATACATGGCACCTGTATCAATATAAATTAATCCTAACCTACGTGCCAGTTCCCGCGCTACAGTGCTCTTTCCGGAACCAGCAGGCCCATCTATTGCAAAATTCGGCATGCGGGGCACTTTTCTCACTCCCACCTTATTTTAACACAATTCTCACCATCTGGCTAGTTTTCTGCCTCTATAAATGCCCCCAATTCCCTGAATAGATACGGAAAGGATGGGAAAGAGATTTCCAGACAACCAGCATCATCGATCAGTGTCTCATCCATCGCACAGAACCCTGCAACTGCTAAGGCCATGGCAATTCTGTGATCACCCCAAGAATTCACCTGGGCACCCAGTATCTGCCCGCCTCCGATCCACAGACCATCCTGTTTCTCTTTGATCAATACCCCCATTTTGCACAGCTCAGAGGCTATTGCACGCAGGCGGTCAGTCTCCTTCACCCTCAGTTCACCTGCATCGCTGATCTCGGTCTCTCCCTGTGCCGCTGCTGCGGCAACTGCCAAGACTGGTATTTCATCCAACACTCGGGGCAGCATCTTACCTTTGATGACTGCTCCCCGCAGTCGGGCAGACCTAACCAGGAGATCGGCTACCGGTTCTCCATTCCAGGAACATTTATTTTGCACCTGAATACTAGCACCCATCATTTCCAACACATCAAGGATCCCTGTTCTGGTAGGGTTGACACCCACATCCCGGATTAAGATTTCACTACCCGGAACCAAAGTCGCTGCCACAATTAAATATGCAGCAGCAGAGATATCCCCTGGAACCCGCACAGTCTGCCCTTGAAGAGGCATTTTCCCTTCGAGGCGAATCAAATCGCCATCCACAGTAAGAGAAGCCCCAAATACCTTTAACATCCTTTCAGTGTGATCCCTACTCTGTAAAGGCTGAATCACAGTTGTGACCCCGGATGCATTCAAACCAGCCAGGAGAACAGCTGATTTCACCTGGGCGCTGGGGATGGGAAGCCTATACTCAATGGGCTGTAGACAAGGGTTTCCTTGGACAGCCAGGGGTGCCAATTTGTTTCCGCTGCGCCCCGAAATCTGTGCTCCCATCATCATTAATGGAGTAATTACTCTGCCCATGGGACGCTGACGCAAGGAGTCATCTCCTGTCAGCACAGTAAAGATGCCCTGGCTAGCTAAGACACCGAGCAGTAGACGCATGGTGGTCCCTGAATTTCCGGCGTTCAAAATATCAGATGGTTCCTGGAAACCCTCAAGTCCCCTTCCCTTGACCAGGATACAGCCGTCTTTTTGCTCAATCTCTACCCCGAGTGCATTAAGACACTGCAGCGTTTGTAAGCAGTCGGAACCCCATAAAAAATTGTGGATCTCTGTAATTCCCTCAGCTAAGGCCCCAATCAAGGCAGCACGATGAGAAATAGACTTATCCCCTGGTACTCGGCAGGTGCCTGTAAGACCTTTTCCAGGTGAAACACACAGTTGCATAATTAATCACCATATTTCTTTTGCCCAGTTCTTGTTCACCTGATGCGTTCCTCACTTTTTTACCCCTACTGACTTACACCACAACCTGGGATACAGCGTCCCACCGCCCTGGCTACCATCCCGACTTCATCCACTAGATTCCGAAATTTATCGGGTAACAGGGATTGCTGTCCATCAGATAAGGCATCACAAGGAGATGAATGCACCTCGATCAGTAGTCCATCAGCTCCAGCTGCTACAGCAGCGCGGGACATGGGTAATACAAGCGGCCATTTACCGGTGCCGTGGCTGGGATCCACAATTACCGGGAGGTGAGAGAGCTGTTTGATCAACGGTACAGAGCTTAAATCAAGGGTATACCTGGTGAAGTTCTCAAAAGTTCTAATTCCCCTTTCACAGAGAATAACCTGGTTATTGCCCCCCACCAAAATATACTCAGCAGCCATTAGCAGCTCCTTGATAGTTGCCCCTGGCCCCCGTTTCAGTAAAACCGGCTTACCGACCCTGGCCACCTCCTGCAGGATCGAAAAGTTCTGCATATTACGGGCACCAACTTGCAGAATATCAGCATAGCGAGCAACAAGCGGAACCAACCGCGTATCCATAACCTCTGTAACAATAGGTAGTCCCGTAGCGGCCCGGGCTTCAGCCAAGATCTCCAAACCCTTTTCCGCGAGCCCCTGAAATGAATACGGGGAAGTCCGGGGTTTATAGGCACCCCCACGCAAAAAAGTAGCCCCCGCTTCCTTTACCGCAGCTGCAACCTCTAGAAATTGTGCCCTGGATTCCACTGCACAGGAACCTGCAATTAGGTGGACATCCTGTCCCCCGATCACATGTCCGCCTACTTTGATTAAGGTATTATCCTGTTTATACTCCCTGCTTACCAGTTTAAAAGGGCTCTGAATCGAAATCACCTTTTCAATAACTGACATAATAAATCACCATTTTTATTAATATTAAAACCCTTAATGGATATTCGACCGCACATCTGTTACTTCCTGCCGGAACTACGGGAAGATTTACTATGTTTATATTTTACACCATCAGCAGAACTTATTTAAAAATCTAAATTATACACACACGCAAGGTAAAAACAATAAAAAAACTCGCAACACCTTGGCGATGCTGCGAGTTTTGCATTTCATAACCCTGAAACTATTCCTCGATTGTGATAGCATCCTCTGGGCACTCATCTACACAGGATTCACATTCTGGGCAGTCGTCAGGACGCGCTACCTTGGACTTGTCATCCTCAATGTCGAAAACTTCGCTGGGACATACATCTGCACAGCTTCCACAGCCTGTACACTTGTCAAGATCTACTTTCGGCGGCATACTCGATCCTCTCCCTTATAATTATTAATATGGTGAAACTTAAAGAGATCATACAAGCCTGTTTTCAAGATGTCAACCGTTTTTTACATTCAGGTCTGGTCTAAGAAAAACAGCATCACCTAAATAAACATGCCTCACTTCATCCTGGTCACAGGCAAGGTAAGCATGTATCAATACTCGCACACACATGGTTAGTGCTCCAGGAACAGGTATCTCTGCTGTACAAAAGAGGGGAACCTGCACCCATCCCAATTCTCGAGCTGCTTCAGCAGGGAATGCAGCATCTAAATCTGGAGTAACCGAAAAGATAATACTGATAATTTTTGCTGGTTCCAGGGCATTCTCCCTGGCGATGACAGCCAACAGGTTTTTAGCTGTACCTCGGATAGACTCCGGGGTATTTTCTAGAACAGTTGCCGCTCCTCGGATCCCTCGCACCCACAATTTATCATCCATAAAATTACCACCATCTTCTTAAGAAATTGCGCGGTGTCCTAAACCGATGGCTATTTCATCCAGGTGTAGGAGTCCAACCCCGAAGAAAACTACCACACTCACGTGATCATGGTAACGGGCAATTCCAATCTTTCCGCCCACACTGAAACCCACAGCTTTGACGGTAATCTGACTCAAGGCCTCTCTGGTGGCTCCTGCAACAGCCCCCTCTTCGCTGTGGATTGCCTTGATGACCCCTTCCCTTTTTGCTGCGACAACCGCGCGCTCCATAAATTTTTTCACTGAACTGATAAATTCTCCACCACAGTCAACCGCAGCAGTCTTTATACCGAGTTCAGCATACCGCGCTTTTTGCTCAATTTCTTCTTCCCTGGTTTTTGTTAGTGCCATCTGGATAGCAATAGTGGCTATCTGCTTGCTTCCATAACCATTCAAACATGATCCCCCCATAGTAAAAAACCTATTCAATTTGAACTTTCCCTAAACTGGCCCGGGATGCGTTGGTTGTCACCTGGTAATTAATCTCAGGCCAGCATACTCCTGGAGATACTGAGCTCACCTGGTATTTCAATGGATATGAGTAAGCAGTTCCATCAACGATGATCTCGTCACCAGCTCGAACAGAAAGCAGGATCTCTCGCTCCTCGAAACTGGCAGTCTCCTTACCATTGACATACACAATTACCCTGGGCAGGATGAAATAACTACAAAGCTTTATTTTGACCTCTCCAACCGCTTTTTGTCCCGGTTGTGTCACAGCGAAACTCTGCTCAGACCAGGGTACCCCTTCCATCTGCTCAGCAAAACTCAAATAAAAACGGATAGGGTCATTAGTCATAAACATCTGTAGTGTTACAAGCAGTGAAAAAAGTAGAGCAAGAATTATTTGCAGCCCTTTTTCCCAGTGCTCCAAGCGCTCAAAAAAATTCCTTCCCATTGGAAAGCCCCTCCTGCAAAGTGTTATCTAACCATCTTTTACGCAGTTCGGGGCTTTTTTATGCAAAAAATAATCTTTACTTACTATTCAAGCGCTTTTCTAGATATAAACGGTAGGTACGCAGTTCCTCGTTCATTTTATAAATTATACGTTCCACCTGATATTTATCCAGTAAAATTTCAGAAGGAGACAAAACATCTACTTTACGAAATTCATCCCTCAGCAAAAACGGGATAACATCCTCTATGCTGTCAGTTTCAAGTGTAAATTCGACAGGAGCATAGGCGATCTCCCGGCCAGATGCCTCATCCGTGACTATATAGACTTCTCCATTTGTATTAATATCTTCCAGCCGAACACCCTGGATAGGAATATTCCGCAGCAAAATCGCTCTCTGTTCCCGGATTTCCTCTGCTATCTCCTCT
Source organism: uncultured Thermoanaerobacteraceae bacterium (assembly GCA_937914965.1). Classification (GTDB taxonomy): domain Bacteria; phylum Bacillota; class DSM-12270; order Thermacetogeniales; family Thermacetogeniaceae; genus CALGIY01. The sequence continues at coordinate 5,333 of CALGIY010000079.1, forward strand.
CCTTCCTTCCATCTTGAGAAGATCCGTCCTTGTTTGCTCTCTCCGCGATAGTCAAAACGAACCCTCAGGCGCAATTTCTTATCATCTGATTGATCCATAAAAATACCCTCCGCCTCTCTATGATTCATTCCATTTATCGCCTAAATTCGCCGTAAGCCCACAAAATTCCTGCAAGGACTTAATACTCAATTCCCCGCCTGCTGGCGGTACCTTTTTGAAAAGGGTGTTTTCTAGGAGTCATTTCGGTCACCAAATCAGCCCTCTCCAAAACTTCAGGATGGGCATTACGGCCGGTCAAAATCACCTCAACAAAAGGAAGCTTTTTATCCAGCATAGCCACTACTTCCTCTGTGTTCAGGAATCCTAGATGGATGGCTTGGTTGATTTCATCGAGAACCACCAGGTCGTATTCACCAGAAGAAACGGCTTCTTGCGCTGCTTGAAAACCCATGCGGGTCAGCCTTTCATGTTCAGTACTGTCCTTGTCCTTACTAGGAAAACACTCACCACAACCATGGCATTTCTCTTCACCCTGTCTGATGATGGTGCTGTACGGGCAGGTGATCCCGTACTGACGAAAAACGAAATTTGGATAAAGCCTCTGACTGGCAAAGAGTTCTCCGGTATAGGCTCCTCCCTTCAAAAACTGGATAAAGCAGACATAAAACCCATGCCCGATCGCTCTGAGAGACTGACCCAGTGCTGCGGTAGTCTTCCCTTTACTGTTACCAGTATAAACCTGGACTAACCCTTTATCCAAGCGCTGTCTCGGCATCTTCTTTCTCCTTTCTAATATCTTGAACTACCCTCAAAACACCAAGCTGGTCAGAGAGCATAAGAAGCCCCTTTTCCTGTAGCTTTGAACTCAGTTGTACAACTTGTCCTCCGGTGTAATCCCGTTCAGGTAAATGATCAGGGTCAACTAGATAACAACGTTTCTGGGACAAAAGGAGCGGTTCCAAGATTTGAACATTGAGCAGATTGCCCCGGCCAAAAGGAGTTTCCAGGAGAAAAATCGCATCTGCCTCCAAGGCTAGCTTGAGATTGGCCTCATAACTCTGTTTACTAATTGGAGAAAATGGCTTTTCTTCGACAACCTGCAGTCCCAGTGCATGCCCAACCTCCCAGTCGGTGTCCTGAATATTCAAAACCCCGGCAGTGACCGTGCATCCCATTCTAGTCAGGTGTCCCATGATGGATCCACCTACACCCCCTCCACAAATCAGGTGAATACGAGGATGTATTGAGTCTACCTGGCGCTCTCCAGCCAGCGGTAAGAGCACAATCTGCGGGATACCGGTCAACGGATGCTTGATCACCAGGACATCGGTATTATATACATCTTTAATGTTCTCTGCGGTCAGCACTTCTTCCGGGGTACCTGCCGCAAAGATTTTCCCTTTATGTAAAATAATCAACTGTTCACTGAACTGTACCGCCATATTTAAATCATGAAAAATACCGATTACCGTTACCCCGCGTTTGCTGTTCATATCTTTCAAGAGATTGAGCACTTCTAGCTGAGCGCTCAAGTCAAGATGAGCAACAGGTTCATCCAGCAAGATGATCTGAGGGTCCTGGGCCAATGCCCGGGCTAAGATCACTTTTTGCCGTTCTCCTCCACTTAACTCCAGAACACTGCGATCTTTAAGGTGCCAGCAGTTGGCTGACTCCATAGCTTCACGCACTATCTTGATATCTTCTTCACTTTCCTGAGCAAATCTTCCTAGGTGAGGGTGCCTTCCCATCATCACTACTTCTAAAACAGAAAAGGGAAAATGTATCTCCGATTCCTGGGGTACCACCGCCACCTGCTTAGCAAAATCCTGCCGGGATATCTTGCTTAGTTCTTCCTCTTGAAAATAGACAACACCGCGCGTTGGTTGCAAAGCTGCAGCAATTGTTTTCAACAGGGTGGATTTACCTGCTGCATTAGGCCCAATGATCCCCAGAAAACTGCCTGGAGCAACATCGAGATTAACCCCCTGCAGGACCTGGTGAGATCCGTAACTGCATTCTACCCCGTGTATTTTAAAAACTAGACGTTCCATAAAAAAAGCTCCCCTCTATCTTTAAAAGTAGCCCCTGTTTTTGCGGGTCCGCAATAAATACATGAAAAAAGGAGCGCCTAGAAATGCCGTAACAACCCCTACTGGAAGTTCCACTGGTGCCACAACCACTCGTGCCAAGATATCTGCCCAGATTAAAAAAATTCCCCCGCCAACTGCCGAAACCGGCAGTAAGACACGGTGGTCTGGGCCCAGTATAAGCCGCACTATGTGAGGAACTATTAACCCCACAAAACCGATAGTCCCGGCCAGGGATACAGCAATACCAGTCAGAAGAGTTGCCAGCAGCATTATTATTCTCTTGGTTTTTTCTACAGATACCCCCAGTTGACCTGCCGTCTCCTCACCAAAGGTCATAATATTCAAATCACGTCCAAAGAAACAGAGCAGGATAATCCCCACCACCAGTAAGGGCAGAGTATAAGCAAAATACTCGCTTCCCCTGAGCCCCAGGTTACCCATCAGCCAATAGATAACCTGCTGTAGATTTTGCCCTGCTACCGT
>CALGIY010000080.1 GCA_937914965.1 uncultured Thermoanaerobacteraceae bacterium
TAGCCCAGGCAAGGGTGGAAAACAAACCAAAAAAAATTATCTCCAGTTAAAGAAAACAACCGGAAAGGGTAATGGTCACTGTACAGCCCTGGTCCGGGTTGTTGGTGATCTGGATCTGTCCCCCGTGGTTGTTCACAATCTCACGGCAGATATAAAGACCCAGCCCGGTCCCCTTTTCTCCGGTAGTAAAAAACGGATCAAAGACACGGGGCAGTACCTCTTCTGATATCCCAGGCCCACTATCCCGGACTAGAATCTGGACCAGTTCATTCTCTTGGTCATAATCGGTAGTAATCCAGATCTCACCGCCCGTGGGTGTGATTTCAGCCGCATTTTTCATAATGTTGATCAGGACTTGGTGAAACTGCTCCTGGTCGAGCACCACCCGGGGAAGATCTGGAAAACAGGACGAAAAGACGCTGACCCCCTTAGAGCCAAACTCCGCTTCAATAAGTGATACCACATCGCCAATTAACTCCTTCAAGTAACAGGGTTGGCGCTTAGGCACGCCAGGTTTCGCCAATCGGAGATAATTGGTGATCAGGGAGTTAATCCGGTCCAAGGACTCCATAATCATCTCCACACGCTGCTGTTCACTAGATCCATGAAGATCTCTTTTGAGCAGCTGCAGGAGCCCCCTCACCAAGCTCAGAGGATTGCGGACCTCATGCAGGGTAATCGCGGTCAGCTGTCCCATAATAGCCAGCCGCTCCGCTTTCAAAACTGCCTGCTCCAATTCCTGCTGCCGCCGGGCATCCCAGAGGATGATAACCCCACCCAAGCTCTCCCCATCGCCGTCCTTAAGGGTATGAGTACTGAAATAGGAGGGAAAAGAACTGGTGAGCGGTGTAACAGGCCCCGTGTATTCACCATTCCCCAAGCATTGTAAAAAGGGATGGTCTGGGGATACCCCTCTTTCTAGAAACATCTCCTTCAAGCTGCTGCCCTGTACATCCTGGGGAGTCAGGCCGATTAACTTGGCCAAACAGCTGTTGACAACAGTAATATTTCCCGCATTATCAAAAACTGCTATTCCTAGAGGAATACCATCCAAAACCTGGTGCAGTGTCAGTTCTTTTTCTATATTCACGGATGGTCACCCCTTTGGTCTTCAAAAAACGAGGCGATCATCTTCCCATTCCTCAGCTGGTAAAGGGGCATACTGCCGTAGATGTTTTTTTCCAGGATCCCGATCCTGGTGAAGAAATCTAGAGCCGCCTCTACATCCTCAGTTGGTCGGTGGATGCGCCTAGCCAGTCCGGGACCAGAATCAATAGTATGCGGGTTAGCTTGAAAGAAGGTAAGGACCTCAATGCGGACCACACTTCCTTGAATGGTGGTATCCTGGATTGAACAGTTCTTGGTATTCAAGTCCCCTTGCCCTTCTTTGTATCTCATAACCTTACATGTTCCTCCTCGGGATAGGCGTGAAACTCGCAGTAATCTCCCTCAACAGATGCGCACTGCATCTCCTCACAGATGATAGGATAACCCAAAATCACAGTCAGGCAAGCGGAAAGTTTCCCACGCAGGAGGTCACAAGACACTCGCGGTGAGCGGTATAATTCCATGCCTTCTGCTGCTGACACCTCAAAGGAATTGCAGCATCTAATCACAGCATGCCCGATCTCCGAGTCAAGTGTTACCAACTCTATCCTACCCAAGCCGCAGCTCTTCATCTCCTCAAAACAGACCCGTAAAGACTCCTCAGGTGTGCTGTAGTACCTTTTAGCCTCCCGGGCAACCGCCAGGGAAGACCTGTACCCAGTATCAAAGAGCACCTTTTCGAGGATAAAAGGGGCATATTCCTTGACAGCAGCTAGCAGTGTAGCATAAACCTCTTTTGCAAAAAGAACTGCCCTTTCTCCGGCGATTTCTAATGAATCACCTGAGCGCTTGACCAGTTCTGTCCGCAAACGGTGTTTAACCGGCAAGATCCGCCCACTACATATCTGTGACTTCCGATCGATCTTCACCTCTGATGAATATTCTACACCAAGTACACTCTTTAAAACAGACTGCATCGCTCCCAGGCGAGGGCAGTAAAACAATAATCTCTCATTTTCAACTCCCTGGCAAAATTCCTGGTAATAGCAGTCCTCCAGATTCATAGTTACCAGAACACTTTCCCCTTCCTCCTCCAGATGAGCTACCCCCTTTTCCAGGAAATGCAGGTGACTGATTGTCTTTAAATAAGCCGCACAAATATCAACTGGCTTATTACTTTCCGGGACGAACTGCTTCCCGTATTCCTTTAAAATGCTCTCCCCCACCCCGCGGGTGATCTCCTCCAACAAGTAGCTGCTGCCGAAAGGAACAGTACCAGCTGTTCTGCTTAAAACGAGGTAGATGGAGTTGATAATTTTTAGGTAAACATCTTCATTCTTATACATCACTTTAAACCTCCACATCTGGGGCAAAAACAATCCCAAATACCGGACTGATCCTGAACCGACGAGGAACAGCATCGAACTTCCCGCTCTTTACTTTTCCCACCTGAAGGAGCCTTTCAGGACGCGCCTCAGAGGTGCTGAACTTCATACGTATATTTACATTATAAAAGTGGCTGGCAATGGTCATCACCCGCTGATCTAAAACCCCGTCCACAAAAACATCCAAGGTCAGGATACCTCTTTTTCGCAGCTGCTTCAACCTGTTCCGGTGAAACTCCAGGATCTCCTCCTGATTAAAGGGAATCAACAGGGTACTCAGGCTGTCCACAACCAGGCGCAGCCTCCGGCCAGGACAGCGATCCAAAAGCATCCGCTCCAGCACTGAAAACTTCTCCAGGCTGTATTGATTGGCAATAAAATGTCTTTCTTCACTCTCTTCTTCTTCATAGGCATCTACCAGGAGCAACCGGTCAGCCTCCTCATAGGCCTGGACACCTACCCTGAAATCCCTCAGATTGCTGCGCATCACCGCAGGGGGTTCATCACAGGCTATATAGATACAGGTATCACCACAGAGCAGACCCTCTTTTAAGAATTCCCCAGCCAAAACAGTCTTCCCCACCCCAGTATCACCGTGGACCATAATCTGGGAACCATACTCCATTCCCTGGGGGATGACGCGGTCGAGCCCATCAATCCCAAAGTACCCTTTTTGTTTCATATTTTCAATCCTCCTGGCCGCGGGAACACCTGAATCCCCGTTTCCGTGATCTCCATGAGATGGTTTCCAGTAACATGACTCACACCCCGCAGTTTGTAGAGTTCCAACTGCCGTATTCTCCTGTTCTGAAACCAATTGTATTTAAGCAAAATACTCCCCTGTACCAGTGACTGCACAATACCGAACTGCCGGTCCGCATCAACAGAACCTGTAGGATAGAGAAAGAGTGAGGTACAACCCAGGCTGTTCAGGTAGGCAATCAAGCAGTAAAGCTTTTCCCGAAGAACGGAAGCATCATTGATCCGGCCGATCAGAGCCGGGAGAGGGTCCAGCACCAACCGCTGGACCTGGTGTTCTTTGATTAGATCTGCAAGTTCGACAATCATTTCATCAAGGTTGACATCCACAAAGGGCCTGAAAATGACCCGTACCTTCCTATCTTGCTCCAGAGCATCCAAATCCCAGGAAAAAGCAGCAGCCTGGGCCGAGATTCTCTCCAGCGTCTCTTCCAGGGAAACATACAGTCCTCTCTCCTGGTGGTGACAGGCACCATTGACCAGGTACTCCATCCCCAGAACAGATTTCCCGGTACCAGCCTCTCCGGCGACAAGAATAGTGACCCCCTGAGGAAAGCCTGCTCCTAAAAGATCGTCAAGGCCGCTGATACCAGTGGGCACCTGTTTGGTAGACAATCCATCTGGAATACTCGTGAGCAGCGGCCGCTGGGAAAAGACCCGGGCCCCTCCCTTTTGAATGCGAAAACTATGCCTCCCGGAAAGGTGAGACTGACCGCGGCTTTTGAGCACCTCCACTGTCCGCTGGCGCGCAAGACCTTCTCTTGCTTCATAGTGGAGGCGAACCACTATATCAACCAGAAACTCTTCAAAAGAATGAAAGTCCTCACTACCCTGCTCCATCTCCTTGATCAGAACAGAGGTTAAATTCAGGCGGCGCAGGCCATTACAAAAAGAGTACACAACCTGCCTGAGTTTGAGTGGGTCACCAACCACCTGGCGGAAATGGGAGACACTATCAACCAAAACCCGTTTCGCCCTAGTTTCCCGCACAGCATTTTCCAAAAAATTTGACTCAGGCATCAGGACAACATCTGGGGAAGTACAAATAACACGCAGTTTATCTTCTTTTTCCATTGCGCGTAGGTCCCATCCCAGGCTATATGCATCCCGGTAGAGAGATTCGGGAAACTGTTCAAAGGTCAAGACAATACCTGGGTCCCCGAACTCTGTGATCCCTCGGCAGATAAACTCCATACCGAGAGTGGTTTTCCCTGCCCCGGGGATACCCTCCATCAGAACAGTACTGCCTGTTATGATTTCCCCCTCAAAGAGATCGTCAAATCCCGTGATCCCGGTGCGAATCGTTTAGCCCCCCCTAAATAACTACCTAGAAAATATGGAATATACCCCCAAACAAAAAATGTAACTCTAAAAATGGATTATTCGCCAATGACCCAGCATTTTCCTTCTCAAATATAATATTTTGTCTAAATATGTTATAAGTTAGCTATTATGGAAGGATAGGTTTTAGGTGGGCGCCACATTGGAAAACACTCTGTTTAATAGTGATAGGGTTCATGATGAAGGATCCGCATTGAACGGTAGAGTTGTTCTACCAGGATGACGCGGGCAAGTTGGTGGGGAAAAGTAAGACGGGACAAAGAAAGGATCAGACCTGATTTTTCCAAAACCGATTTGGGCAGACCCAGAGTACCCCCTAAGAAAAAGGTAAAATCTCCTCTTCCGGTATTCATCTGCTCTCCAAACCAGGCAGCCAGCTCCTCTGAAGAAAAGGGCTTACCCCGGGGATCTACCGCCACTCTGAAAAAGTTGGGTGCTCTCTTTAAGAGCCTCTTACCCTGGCGGTCCTTGACCAATAAACGATCCTTTCCCCCCTTGGGGACAGGATCGTCAGCAACTTCCAGGATACTGACCCGTGCGTATTTTTCTAGTCTTTTACGGTATTCCTCCTGAGCAGCAAGATAAAATGGCTCTTTCATTTGCCCTACTGCTAGAACGCAGAAATGCACTGTCAACACCCTATCTATTTTAAGTGATGAATATCGATTCCCTGGTGGAATTCCGGTACACCAGGCTCCTGCACAGGAACCACTAAAACCGTCTTCTCTTCCCGCAGGTTTAAAGACTGGACCATTTCATTAAGAAATTCCAGGGTAACCGGACGGGAGGGATGAGCAAAAAGCAGGTGCCCTCCTGGTGCCAGATTGTGCTCCACTATCTTGGCAACAAAAGGGTTTAAACCCGGATTGTAAAGAACATCAGAACCGATAATCCAGTCAAATTTCTGTTCAACCTTAAAATCACGCCAGTCTGCCAGGAGGTAGGAAGCGTCACGAATACCATTATGAGCAGCATTCCTGGCGATAATCTCCAGGGACTCGGCCTTGTAATCGGAAAAGGTAACCAAGCCGCCTTTAAGAGATGCGGCCAAACCGGGCATACCCAACCCGGCCCCCAGTTCCAAAACGCCTCCTCCCTGAAAATCTATAGATTCCCAGATAAACTGTGTCAGGCCACGAGCAGCCGGCCAGAGTTCAGCCCAGTACGGGATCTGGTCGTCATCCTCCAGGTCGGTAACCAGGTCCTCGACATTGGTGACAACCTCTAAAGAAAGATCCAGCCCTGGGAGACGAAACTCCAACTTTCTGGTAGTAATCACCCTACCCCCCCCCTCTCATGATTAAAGAGACCCCTGGCATCTAGATACGGACCACCAGCAGGGCACAGATTACACCACAGAATACACCAATCGATGCCTCTAGAGGTGTATGGCCCATCATTTCCCCCAACAAGGGGATCTGATGGGACTTATCTCGCACCAGTTCCTTGAGGATGCGAGAATGCTCCCCTACCATTCTCCTTAAAGTTACAGCATCATAAATCACAATACTTCCCAACACAGCAGTGATCTGAAAGACTGGGGAACTCCAGCCGTAATCCAGACCCAAAGCGGTTGCCAGGGCAGCGGCAACCGCGGAATGAGAACTGGGCATCCCACCGCATTGGAACAACTGGCGCCAGGCAATACCACCCGCTGGTTTATAGGTAAAGGGCTTCATTCCCTGGACACAGAAGACGCTGAGCAGACTGGAGAGTATGTAGCGGTTCTGTGAAAGCATTGGCAGAATCCGCACCCCCCCCCACAGCACCGCGCAAAACATGGCTGCCATAAAAAAAATGCGACTCCTGGCCAGCCCCAATAATCTGGAAATAACAGTTTCTCCGGTCATTTGCCCTGTCCATCCCTTCTTATCTGACTGAACCAAACTAATTTATCGTCGACTACAGAAAATATGCACCGGGGACAGTTCCCCTCACTTCTTAACCAACCACCAAGGAAGCGCGAGAACCGTCCCCGCGATCACGTGGAGGACATGGGTATCTAACAAACACTTCCAGCCTCAGTATTTTTTCTGTCATCCGGTGCCACCAGAGTAGCACAGAGTTCTACCCCGTCACTCTCCTCGGTCACACAACTGATCTGCGCTCCTAGAGCACCAAATTTGGAAACCACTTTTTCATAACCCCGGGTGATCAATTCAGCACAGCTAACCTCTGTTTCACCCCGAGCTGCAAGACCCGCCAGAAGAAGGGCTGCACCTGCGCGCAGGTCGGAAGCCTTGACCTGGGTACCAGAAAGCACTCCTCCCCCTTCTATCACAGCTGTATGCCCCTTCGCCTGGATCTTTGCTCCCATACGCTTAAGCTCATCGGACACCTGGAAGCGGTTCTCAAAAACATTCTCAATAATCATGCTGGTACCTCGGGCTGAAGAGAGCAAAACCATCATTGGTGACTGCAGGTCCGTAGGAAAACCCGGGTAGGGAAGTGTTTTAATATCTGTTGGGAGAATCTCCCTCGTTTTTTTCACTGTGATCTGGTCCTCCCCCACATCTACAGAGAGTCCCACATCTTGAAGCTTAGCAATGACCGGCTGCAAGTGTTTCACGATCACATTTTCCACGGTTACCTCTCCACCTGTAATACCAGCACCAATCATATAGGTACCTGCTTCAATGCGGTCAGGTATAACACTGTACCTGGAGCCTTTAAACTCCTCTACTCCATCTACCTTGATCAGGTCGGTACCTGCCCCCCTGACCCGGCCACCCAGTACATTCAGGAAATTCGCCAGATCGACAATCTCCGGCTCTTTGGCGGCATTTTCAATCACCGTTGTACCTGGTGTCCCAGCAGCAGCCATCATTATGTTTTCAGTGGCACCAACACTGGGAAAGTCCAGGTAGATCTGGTTACCTTCGACCGCTCCCGGTCGGGCTTCAATATACCCGTGTTCCAGACAAACATCAAACCCCAGCATGCTGAGACCCTTTAAGTGCAGATCCATGGGGCGGGAACCAATATTGCATCCGCCTGGAAGAGGAATTCTAACCCTACCCTTTTTGGCCGCAAAGGCACCGAGAAAGAGATTGGAAGCCCTGATTTTTTTGGCGAGGTTGTAAGGAATATCGCAATCTGGATACTCGGGCCACTTCAAGCGCAGGGTATTCCTCCCTTCCCAGGAAGCTTGGCCACCAAGGGCACGCACAATCTCCAACTGTGTTATGACATCCGCGATCCTCGGAACATTATCAAGAATAATTTCATCCCCGCTGACAGCGCTAGCAGCGATCAGCACCAAGGCGGAGTTTTTAGCCCCACTGACCCTGACCCGGCCACCTGGGGCCAGACCTGC
>CALGIY010000081.1 GCA_937914965.1 uncultured Thermoanaerobacteraceae bacterium
TGTTGAATGTTGCATGTGCCATTGTGGCATTGATGCTGGAGAAGTTATAACCATTGGCGATGACACAGTATGCAACGATTGCTTTGCTGATTACTGCATAAACAACTATGAAAAGTACGCAGAGGAATACATAGCAGGAGACTATGAGACGTTGCATGACTTCATTAAATATGTTTCGTCTGGCGCATATTCCGATGTTGTACAGGACTTTTAAAGCAGTTACTCGCTATGAAACTGGCATGGCAAATGTCCCAGTACATTTTCCAAATGGAGACGTTTGCTGCCGCTGGTGCCCAATGTTTTTACGATTTGAGGAGCCATTCGAGCGATATAGCTGCCGCCTGACTGGTGATTGGATAGCAGATATCGGAGCACGGCAGGAATGGTGTCCGCTAAAATTTGAGGAGGTGTAAATAATGGGCATATCCGTTTTAATTCTCGGAGAGTCAGGCAGCGGAAAGACCACTTCCCTGCGAAACTTTCAGCCGGGAGAAATTGCCATTATCAACGTTGCAAAAAAGCCACTGCCGTTCCGTACACAGCTGAAGCCGTACAACACGAACGATTATGCAGCAGTGGAAAAATCAGTTTGTACAGCGGCAAAACACAATATCAAGTCTATCGTTGTGGACGATATTCAGTACCTTATGACAGACCAGTTTATGCGCCGCTCTTCTGTAGGCCCGGGATTTATAAGGGTTTTCTCCAAGTATGTCCAAGAGATCTGCAATTTCATAAAATATCTGTGATATTTCCCAGTTGTTCATTATTCACTGCCTAGTTTTTTTATTTCGTCTAGCTGCAAGGCGAGATTTTCATAATCTTCATGCAGCCGGGCATAGTCCTCTGCGATATTCAAAGCCGCCAAAACAGCCACCTTACTCAAAGGAAGTTGTGGATTCCTCTGTCCCACCAACTGCATCTTTCTGTCAACGTAGTTGGCAATCTTCTCAATATCAGCAGGTTCTGCCTGCCCTTTGAGCACATACTCTTCACCATAAATCTTTACTGTAATTCTCTTTATTTCTTCAAATCTGTCTTCCCATCCACCTGGTTGTTCCGGGTGGGTTACTTTATCGTTCATCGATCATTCCCCCTGATTCTTGAGGATATGATAGGTTTCTCTAAAGATCAGATGTAATCCTGCAACTATTATCTTAAACGCGCCCCTACCTCCCTGGTCAGTGTCTCTAAAACACTGCTGTGCACTTCTCCAACTTCTTCATCAGTAAGGGTACGCTTCGGGGACTGGTAGAGTAGGGAAAAAGCCAAACTCCTGTAACCTTCTGGAACCTGTCCCCCATGGTAAACATCGAAAATCTGGCACTCCTTGAGGAGTTCTCCTCCTACCTGGAAGATCACATCCTGTACCTGACCAGCAGGTACATTTAGGGGAACGATCACCGCAATATCCCTAGTTATACCCGGGTAGCGCGGAATCGGCTGAAACATTACCTGCAGGTTTAGGTAAGGGAGTGCTTTTTCCAGGTCCACCTCACAAACAACAACCCGCACCGGGAGATCATAATTGGCCAGGACATCAGGATGAAGTTCACCTATATATCCCAACTCTTCTGTCCCAGCAAAAATCTTCGCTGCCCGACCAGAGTGGAGGACAGGGAAATCTGTGTACTGCTGGAATTGAAGATTTTTCACCCCTAGCAGATCAAAAATACCATCCACAATCCCCTTGACATAATAGAAGTCCCGCTCCTCTTCTTTCCCTTGCCAGCCTGTTTCCACTTGCCCACAGGCCGCGATTCCAAGATGGAGCCGATCATCTGGAAGTTTGCCCGGGTCCCTAGGGATAAATACCGACCCCACCTCAAAAAGACCCAGATTGACCAGTTTACGGTTGCAGTTGTAAGTTACGACATCCAGCAGCCCCGGCAAAAGTGTGGTGCGCATGACGCTCTGATCCTCGCGCAGCGGGTTTTTGATTGAAAGTACCCTGCGCAGCGGGCTCTCCGGATGAACTTTCAACTTATCAAAAGAACTTTCCCCAGTAAAGCTGTAGGTAACCACTTCATCAAGGCCAAAACCAACAGCTGCATTAACGATACAATCCCTAATGTTTAAGGAACGCGCCCGATTCTGAACCAATTCCCCAACTGGATAGGTAACCGGTATCCGGTCGTATCCGTAAATACGGGCTACTTCTTCGATCAGGTCAATTTCCTCTAAAACATCTACCCGATAAGATGGTATATTGACCAAGAGACTATCTTGGCTGCAGAGTTCACAGGAAAATTCCAGGCGGTTCAAGATATCCTGGATCTCAGCCCGTGTAATATCTGTCCCCAGGATCTTGTTGGTCCTCGAAGTACGCAGCCTGATGGTGCGCGGTACTTCAGTCCTGGCCTTAACATCTACAATCCCAGCTGTAATCTCCCCTGCACCAAGCTCCTGGATAAGCTGTACTGCCCGGTTTAGAGCGGGTAAGATTCCATCGGGATTGACGCCTTTTTCAAACCGCATCGAGGCCTCGGTGCGCATCCCCAGTTGAGTTGCTGCTCTGCGAACGTTGTAGGGCTCAAACCATGCAGATTCCAAAAGAATGGTGCTTGTCTTTTCGGTAACTTCACTGGCCAGACCACCCATCACTCCGGCTAAAGCTACTGGTTCTGCCTGATCGGCGATCACCAGCATCTCTGGGTTTAAATCCCTGGCTTCACCATCAAGAGAGATAAGCTTTTCCCCTGCCTGGGCCCGGCGGATTGTAATTTTCGATCCTTTGAGCATCTCGTAGTCAAAAGCATGCAGAGGTTGTCCAAACTCCAACATGACATAGTTTGTCACATCAACAATATTATTGATCGGCCTTACCCCTGCCGACAAAAGCCTATACTGCATCCAGGAGGGCGAAGGCCCCAGCTTAATATTGCGTACAATCCGGCAGGCATAGCGCCGACAGAGGTCTGGATCCTCGATCTCTATGTTTACAAGATTTTCTGTAGGCTCCTCTAGTTCCCGGAGTACTACAGTACCAGGCAAGTGAATCTCTGTGCCATTTGTTATCGCTTTGACTTCCCGCGCAATATTGATCACTGACTGACAGTCACCCCGATTGGGTGTCAACTCAAACTCCAGGATCTGGTCATCAAGCCCCAAAGCTTTATCTAACCTTGTACCCGGGGGAATCTCACTTTCCAAAATCAAGATCCCCTTGTCATTACCATAACCCCACTCATCTGTTCCCAGTTCCGCCCCAGAGCAAAGCATCCCCTCGGACCCTTCACCCCGGAACTCTCGTGCCTCGACCTTTCCACCTGGTAAAATTACCCCCGGCAGAGCCACAGGAACACAAACGCCAGCTTTCAAGTTTGGTGCCCCACTGACGAATTGTAGGACACTGGAACCCGTATCCACCCTGCACAACTGGAGGTGACTCGAGTCCGGATGGGGTGATATTTCAAGTATTTTCCCTACAATAATTCTGTCTAAACCGCTAACAGGGGTTACAACCCCCTCCACAGCAATACCCGCCATTGTCAGTTGCTCTGCCAGGTCATCAGCAGGTAAATCGCACTTGACATATTCTTGCAGCCAACTATAAGCAACGCGCAATGTATTCTCCCCCTTAAAACTGGCGCAGAAATCTTACATCATTTTCAAAGAAAAGGCGCAGGTCATTAATCCCGTATTTGAGCATAGCAATTCGCTCAACCCCCATGCCAAAGGCAAACCCCACAACATCTTCCGGATCATAACCAGCATTGGCGAGCACCTTAGGGTGAACCATCCCGCTGCCCAGGATCTCCAACCAGCCCGTCCCGGAACAGACTCGGCACCCGTCCCCCTTGCAGTTGATGCAGGAAATATCCACCTCAGCACTCGGTTCGGTAAAAGGGAAAAAACTCGGTCTCAGTCTGATTTCCCGATCCTGGCCGAACATCTGGCGAGCAAAGGTCAACAGTACTCCTTTAAGATCCCCCAGTGTGCAGCGCTTATCAACCAGGAGTCCTTCTACCTGGTGAAACATCGGAGAATGTGTGGCATCATCATCCCTGCGGTAAACCTTACCTGGAGCAATAATCCGCACCGGGAGATCCGGTACTCGCTGCTCCAAAACGCGTATCTGCACAGGAGAGGTATGGGTACGGAGTAGAATCTCCTCATTAATATAAAAAGAATCCTGCATATCCCTGGCAGGATGCACTTTGGGGATGTTTAAGGCCTCAAAATTGTAATAATCGTATTCAACCTCAGGCTCCTCTGCCACTTCGAATCCC
>CALGIY010000082.1 GCA_937914965.1 uncultured Thermoanaerobacteraceae bacterium
TTTGATAAGATAAATCCAATATCCACCTTAAATACCAGACTGGATGCACATTTTCCGGATTTCTCCAATAATAAGTATTGTTAAAAAAATTTAGAAGTCTACTATAATTCCTAACCTTTGAAAAACTCACCTGTACAGACCCGGGAAAATGTTTGACAGAACACGATCAGCCAGCATAAAGCCAGCAAGCAGTAGCAAATAAATCCATAAAGTTTGAGAGGCGGGCATCGGAAAGTTGTTGCAATCAGGAAGGTTGCTCCTGCGTAAGCACCGAGGGGGAAAGTGAACGCCCACCAGGATAACGCATAGGGAAGGTTTTTATGCAGAATGTTGACCAGAGTAACAATGCTGGCGGCGATCAGCCACCAGAAACCGAAGCCCCAATAGATCAAGCCAAAAAGATTAATTACCGGTTGGGCGAGGCTCCCCAGCCAGGGAGTACTCACCGCTCCTAGATTCAGCAGGGCAAGTGTACCTGCCCCGATAGGTCCCAGATAGATCCAGATGGTAGGGACCAAGGTACCTGGAAGGGGAGGAGCTACAATCAATCTATAGAAACAGATCACTGCCAGGAATAAGAAGAGAAAGAACCCTGTCCCCCAGAATGCGTAGTTGATCAGCAATAGCAGTTTTTGAAAGTACTGCGGCCAGTAGGGAATGAGTTTTGCACCTGCAATAGGAGCTACAATAAGGCTCACCGGCGGCATAAACCAGGCTGGATTCAAATCTGCTATCGTTACCTTATTAAAAAAGTTAATCACCGGTGTGGTGATGGCAAATACCAGGGCTAAGATCGCTCCCAAAACCCAGCAAACTTTAGCAATACTAACCGCAAACTCCATACTCAAGTATCCTGTTCCAACAACCAGGAAATCTACCGCCAATACCAGGCATCCGATCGGCATCGTAGCATAGAATTGCCCTGTAATGGGGTGATTCAGGTCACGCAGAGAATGCTCTGTGAATAAAAACCAGCGCATGATCCAGGGAACGAACAGCACACAAAAGAGGATGACATTGATGACCCACAAACAAGCTGCCACATTGTTCAACCAGGGCCAGTAGCAAGAGTAGTATTTGCTGGTAACTGCAAAAATTCCCGTTCCCATGACAGAAGCGAACCAGGATGGGGCAAAATTTTTTATCACTCGTGTAAAACCTCTTATCTCAGGTTCATGTAACTCCAGATGCTCATTCAAAACGACCTCTCCTTTCTACACCATCCCAAGAATACCGTGCATTTAGTTTCTTACTTACATATTAATAACACTCTCTTCGATAGTCACTGCATATACTTTTCATGTTTCTGGATTATTTTTGGATTGGTCGATTAGTTTAATAGAGATCCAAAAAAAAGACATAAAAAAATACCGGTTTATTTCCGGTACGGCACTACCAATGCTGAAATTATGGTACTTGGTGCTTTTTTCTATAGCGAGCGGGTGTGGTACCCGTTTTTTTCTTAAACACTCGTGAAAAATAATTGGCATCTTCATAGCCTACCTGTCCGGCGATGTCAGAGATAGAAAGGGCGGGGTCAGTTCTGAGCAGTTCCTTGGCCTCTTCCAACCTTGTTGCAGTGAGAAACTCCGTGAATGTTTGTCCCTGCTCCCGGCCAAACAGGTAGGAAAAATAGGCCGGACTGAGGTAAACCTGCTGTGCCACATCCTCAAGTGTAAGCGGTTCCGTATAATTCTTCAAAACATAGTCAACTGCTAACTTGACGAACTGCTGCGGTCTGGTCAAACTGTTATTCGGGCAGGGCACGGGTGGCTGGGAAGCCGAAATTTCTTCAAGGCAAATATTGATTGCTTGCCTCAAATCTTCAGGATGTACTGGCTTAACAAGGTAATCTTTTGCTCCACAGCGAACTGCCTCCTGGGCGTAATTAAAACGTGCGTACGCCGTTAAAAAAATAATCATAGTTTGAGGATTTACTTGTTTAATCTTTGGGGCAGCTGTGATCCCATCTTGACCTGGCATTTTAATATCCAATAAAATAATCTCTGGTTGATGCTGCTCAGTTAGGACTACTGCTTCTTGACCTGTACCAGCTTCCAGAATGGCATCAAAAGAAAAATTGAAATCTTTAATCATCTTCCTGAGTCCACGGCGGACGATAGGCTCGTCATCCACTAATAATATCTTCATTTCCTCATTACCTCAAGTCGTGAAAGGAGTCCGGAGCGTCACTTCCGTTCCCCCGTTCTTTGCGCTTTTAATGCTGATGCCATAATCTTCACCGAAAAGTGCGAGGCAGCGTTTATGAACATTGGCAATCCCAATTTCACTCACTTCATCGGATATTTCTTTTCGATTGATATTTTCTATTATTTTTGCGTGTTCTTGGGATGTCATTCCGACGCCATTATCTCTCACATACAATATTAAATCTTCACCCTGCACTTCTGCCTGTAACTCCAGACGGCCAATACCTTCATAGGGCTCCAACCCGTGGGTAAGTGCATTTTCCACCAGTGGCTGCAGTGATAATGTAGGTATTCGGGCATCTAAGAGCTCACAAGGAATATCCATCACAAACTGAAACCGGTCTTCAAAACGTGTTTTATGAATGATGAGGAGATTCTTGATAACATCCATCTCATCCTTAACAGAAGTCAGCGAATCGCTGACATTAAGCCTGGACCGGAGCAACCTGCTCAGGGCGTTGATGATATCCGGTGTTTTTTTTGCTCCTTCTATATACGATAACATCTGAATCGTATTGAGTGTATTAAACAGGAAATGAGGATTAATCTGAAAACTAAGTGCGCGTAACTCTGAGTTTAGCAGCGCTCTTTCTATCTCCGCCTGCTGAATTTTCGCCTTAGCAGCTCCTAACCTGAGAAAACAGTTGCTGATGGCATAAAGGGTTTCACCAAGCAGCAGCACTTTCTCGCGCTTTTTAACCGGTATTTCCTCATAATATGCTAGCAGACGCTCCTCATTCAAATTCAAATCGGCAACTTTTTGTAAGACATGTCTGGCATCTTGGGCACCGGTATTTATTCTAATCTCTCCTGTTGCCAGCGCCCCGATATAACCTTGTTCATCTTGTAGAGGAACAGCGAGGACGTATAAGCCTGCATGACACGAGAATAGATGATGTTTTTTCGGATTGAGATAAACACATTTTTGGGCTGTTTCCCGGCACCTTTGATAGCCTAGCGGGTGATTGCGTATCAAACGGCAGAAATTGGATTGTTGTTTATTGATAGGTGTAGAAATATATGCCCCTGAACAACTTACATATTTAATCCAACTCTCATAAAGAATGCTTAAACTCTCAAGCACCGATTGAATAATATCCAGATTTTGTTGAAAGGAGGTGTTTTCTATCATTTCCATGAATTCAGCCCCTTTCCCTTATACTTTTATATTTATGTTGGCTTTGCATGGCCCAAAAAATTGGCCGGTAAAAGTTTTGTTGGAGCCTCTGATCATATAGTACCACATTGATCAGTTTAATCCTTCCATTTTTACCTGTACTGCTCAATCCAAACCCTTACCTCTTTGAAGAGCTATAGGATTTTATATCAGAAAACCCAGTAGCCATACCAGGCACACAATTAGAAAGACCAACCACCAAGGACTATTTCAGTAGACAGCAGAATCGTTCCCGTGTCCACCCTGTCTCCTCACAATCTTGTTTGAAGCCACCAAAGACCCGGTGCTGCTCAATAGAGTAGGAATCAATAGGAGGCTAAAGAGTTCACGAATACCTGGGCCAGTAGAAAAAAGGGCAGAGAGCAGTACCAACAGCAGCCCCCCGGTGCAGAACCCGATCAGTCCTGCTGGTACCCAGCTTCTGATGCCTCCCTTTTGGCCGGCCACATAACCACCACAAAAAACACTCACAAAAAAGACGCAGGTGAAATAGGAACTGAGATAATAGGTGCCTTTACTGGAAAAGAGAACATAGAGCAATGCCAAAAGCACCCCAGCCAGAACCAAGAGGAAAGAGGTTCCTGCTCCCAACAGCAAAGCATAACCTCTTTTTGTTTTTCCCATCTCTATCACCCCTCACCCTATCCTACGCCCACCCAACACCATTTATTCCCAGGTGCCTGTCACCTAGGGGAAGTTGGTAGCTGCATTGGAGACACTTTGACCTGGCCCAAAACAAAAGAAAAGAGGTTCCTGCTTCCAGCATCAGAAGCGGAACCTCATCATATTTTGCTCATCAAAAACGGTGCCTGGCGCCTAAACTTACTTTAACTTATTTGACTGCCGCCAACTCTCCCTCTACAGGAAGAAGGGCTTCACTTAAAACCTGGTCCATATTATCCACAAGCACAAATTTAAGTCTTCTCTTCACATTGGCCGGGATTTCCTCGAGGTCTTTTTTATTTTCAGTTGGCATAATTATTGTCTTGATCCCTGCCCTGTGTGCAGCCAGGAATTTTTCCTTGATTCCGCCCACCGGAAGGACCCTTCCACGTAAGGTGATCTCCCCGGTCATGGCTACATCATGCTTAATGCGCCTGCCAGTTAAGGCCGACGCCAGAGCAGTCGCCATAGTGATTCCGGCAGAAGGCCCGTCTTTCGGGATAGCCCCCTCTGGGATGTGGATATGGATATCTGACTTCTCGTGGAAGTCTTTGGCTAAGCCTAGATCTTTTGCCCGGGACCGGACAAAACTGACAGCCGCCTGTGCTGACTCCTTCATTACATCACCCAGTTTACCGGTGAGCATGATTTTACCCTTACCATCGAGGATGCTCACTTCCACACTCAGAATCTCTCCACCCACCTCAGTCCAGGCAAGGCCTGTGACCACACCTACTTCGTTTTCTTTCTCCTTGGTGCCATAGTGATAGCGTGGAATACCCAAAAAAGATTCCACATTAGCCGCGGTGACCTTCGCTCTGTATTTCTTATCGTTGACCACCTCACGAGCTGTCTTCCGGCAGATGTTTGCGAGCTCCCGTTCCACGTTACGCACCCCTGCCTCCCGGGTATACAGTCGAATAACATCCCGCAGGGCATTCTCCGAAAACTGGAGCTGGTTAGGTTTAAGGCCGTGCTCCTTCAACTGCTTGGGAACCAGGTGACGTTCTGCGATCTTTACCTTTTCCTCCTCCGTATAACCAGCGAGGCGAATTACCTCCATCCGGTCAAGGAGTGGTCGTGGAATGTTGTATTCCACATTGGCAGTGGTAATAAACATCACCTTGGAAAGATCATAGGGAACCTCAATATAGTGGTCGCTGAAGGCCTTGTTTTGTTCGGCATCCAGCACCTCCAGCAGTGCAGAACTGGGATCTCCACGGAAATCAGCATTCATCTTGTCTACCTCATCCAGGAGGAAGACCGGGTTTTTCGTCCCTGCCTGCTTCATCCCCTGGATAATCCTGCCTGGCATGGCACCCACATAAGTCCGCCTATGGCCGCGTATCTCGGCCTCATCCCGGATACCACCGAGAGAAAGGCGTACGAATTTTCGCCCCAGAGCATGGGCTACCGAACGCCCTAGAGATGTCTTTCCAACACCAGGTGGCCCGACGAAACAAATAATCGGCCCACGCATCTTAGTCGCCAGTTTACGGATCGCCAAGTATTCTAGAATCCTTGGCGATCCGTAAACTGGCGACTAAGATGCGTGG
>CALGIY010000083.1 GCA_937914965.1 uncultured Thermoanaerobacteraceae bacterium
TATTTTGTCTACAATGGCAAGGATATACCGGTCAATACCGTCCGAAACTATTTTGTACAGAAAGATCCGAAAGATTCCATGAAAGGGGTCAAAATTCCGAAAGAAAAGAAATTGTTCGAGATTATTTCCAAAAATCAGGGTTAATGCCCCCCTGTCTAATTATTGAACATGACCAACGCAGTCGGATGGTCATCCAAAACCCTCTCCTAAATCACAATTTTGCAACGGTGGCACGGCATACAGCTTGCCCGGTATTGTTTACAAAATTGGTATATTATGGTATTGGACATTCTGACAAAAGAAGATTTACAGTTATTTAAAAAAGAACTGCTCGATGAAATCAGGCAGATCGTAAAAGGAAAGACCTTAGCGGAAAATGGAGACAGGGAATGGCTCCGTAGCCGGGAGGTAAGGAATAAATTGAAAATATCTCCCGGAACACTGCAGAACCTTCGGATAACCGGGTTACTGCCCTTCAAGAAAATCGGTGGCAGTATGTATTATCGTAGCAGCGATGTTGATATGATGATGGAAGGAGGAGACGGCAATGGTTAATAATACGCATGACCATAACTTTAGCGTTTATTTTGAACATATCACGCAGGATGATAGATTGCTGCCTTCACATATCGGGCTTGTCATGGCCCTATGCTATTTTCAGCGGCAGGACAATTTCAATGATTTTTTTCATTCTAGCCGCAGGAAACTGATGCATTTCTCGCGCATACGTTCCATTGCCACCTACCATAAATGTCTTTCCGAGCTTGTCCGGTATGGTTATCTTGAGTATATCCCCTCATGGCATCCGACCAGGGCAAGCAGGTTCAGGTTTATCATGAAAAATAATCCAAGCAGCAATGGCTAGATCCGATGAAAACACAAGGTCCGTCCGCTTCCCCATGGAAGTGGACGGCAGGCTCGAACATCTTTCCCTTAAACTCGGTAGGACAAAACGCCTGCTGGTGATACAGATGGTCGACTATTTCTACAGGAGCAAGAAGGATCCGGCCGATCTTAACGATGAGGTGCTGAAAAAAGAACTTTCAAGTGGAGTAAGCCGTATACTTTCCTTTATCCGAAAACAGGAAACCGACCTGTTGGTACCTGTCTATTCCATGCTGGATGAACTGACGACCATGCACAGACAGCAATCAGGTACGATAGAGATTATTTCTGATGAACAGCAGCAGGCATCAAAATTTCTGAAAGCCAATACGGAATATCTCGGGAGTCTTGATAAAGTTCTCAAGAAATTACTTTTGGGGATCGCAGAAAAGCAGGAGCTAAAAGATGGTTTCAGAAAAATCCTTGAACATTATATCAGTCAACGGGAGATGCTGGGCTGGCCGGTCTCTGCCGCCAAAAAGGAGGAACTGGCCAAGCAGGTCAGGGATGCACTGGCTAAACTTTAATCATTGCTATGTATATCAATATCACAGATCCAGAGACAGGGGACAACAAAGGAAGCTGCGGGAATCTAGTCTCTTATCTTGAAAAGGAAAACCGTCTTGCTGAAAACAAAGTACCCCAGCATTGGTTCAATGGGGCTAGCAATAACATCAGGCCACATGAAGTCCGTATCGGCATAGATGGCAATATCGCCAAGCTGGGAAAAGATGACAGTAAGTTTTTTCTGATCAACATCAGCCCCAGCAGAAAAGAGATCGACTTTCTGCAGGCAACTTATGGCGAGCAGGGCGCAAGGGAAAAGCTGAAAGAATACGCCGTGAGGATCATGGATGAATATGCACGCAATTTTAGGCGTCCGGGAATAGAAAGCAATAATGATCTTTTGTGGTTTGGCAAACTGGAAAACTACCGATACTACAGCCATAAGGACAAAGAGGTAAAAAATGGCACAAAAAAAATGGGGGATCGTAAAGAGGGACCACAGTTCCATGTGCAGGTCATCGTAAGTAGAAAGGATATAACAAACAGGATCAAGCTTAGCCCGCAGAACAGGTCACGTGGAAGGAATGTGGAACACTCAAAAAAAATGGGACAGTTTGACCAGATGGCTTTCAAACAGTGCGGCGAGACAGTTTTTGACAGAATGTTCGGCTTTGACCGAAAATTGAAAGATACAATACTCTACGCAAATACGATGAAGAACGGAAATATTGACCAGCAGGCGGCACTTCATACACTTGACAGACAATTGCAGAGTGGCGGAGATACAACGAGAAAAAAGCAACAGGACGAGCCGATTCTTTCAAGGGTGGACTTAGAGAAATTTCCACAGCTAACAGGATGGGTACCTTCATTTGCAGAAGCCGGTTGGGGGCTATTGGATATTCTTCTAGCCCCAGTTCAGGATTTCGGAGGAAATGATACCGTCGCTGCGGAAGAGGAAAGAAAAAGAAAGCGAAAAAAGAAAGGCAGGGGCCGAAAGATGCGCTAACAATAAAGAACTTTATTCCATATATCTGCAAATATAGACAACTGTATATATGGATATCTATTTTCACCGCAAGAGCAAATCTACCCACGATGGTCCAAAGGTCAAGGGTGTAGTGAACGCCCATGCACACGGCCCCTACTAGCGCCCTTGACCCAATTGTACCATCTTGCCATTTGGTGGCCTAAGCGGTGCCAATAGGATGTTATGTTCAATTCAGAGTGCCGTTAAGAAGAAGAAACTCTGGTGTTTTCTTTATTTCAGCATAGACATATAACGGTATATAAAATCAGGACTTTTGAGGCTCTCCTTTCCATGTTTATTGATCTGATCAGCATATTTCATCAAGGATCCATGCATATTCCGATGATATGCCCCCAGGGATTCCGGCGATATGCACCCAGTTTTAGTTCCTGTGCTTTTTGTTCAGCATGACAAAGTTACCTTTTTTTACGTAAGCTTTCACCTTTTATAGTAAAGCGGTGTGCCGTATGCACAATCCTATCGAGTATGGCATCGGCTATTGTCTGCTCGGGGAAGATGTCGAACCATGCTGCCACGGGCAGCTGGCTGACGATGATGGTCGATTTTCTTGCATGCCTGTCCTCGATTATTTCCATGATATCATTCTGCTGCTGGCCGTCCAGCGTGGTCAGTCCGAAGTCATCGAGGATGAGCAGATCCGCTTTTGCCAGCTTTTCCAGCCTTTTGATCAGTGCCCCCTCCAGTCTGGCGACTTTTAGAGCAGGCAGTAACTTTTGGGTATTGTAGTACATCACCGAGTAGCCCTGCCTACAGGCCTGATGGCCCAGAGCCGTTGCCAGCATGGATTTACCAACGCCCGTAGCGCCGGTTATCAGGATGGATTCTCCGTTTTTGATATAGTTTCCCACGGCAAGTGTGCTGAGCATAGCCGGGTCGATCCCACGATGTCCTCCTGTATCGATCTGTTCCAGAGATGACGTGTAGCGGAAGTTTGCATTCTTGAGCAGCCTGCTGTAGCGGTTGTTCCAGCGGACATCGCTTTCGGCCTGTATCAGCATCTGCAGGCCATCGATCAGCGAGAGTTCATGTATTTTCCTGGTCTCATAAAGGGTCTGTAGGCATCCGGCCATACCCGATAGCCGTAATGCCTGTAGCTTTGATTTTTGTTCTTCCATTTTTTTGATGTTTTATCTGATTATGTAATTAACTGTAGTAGCTCTTGCCCCGGATATTTTCGTGCCGGGGCAGTAAAACGGTCTGTTCTGAGGTCTGCTGTGCCTTGGCAAGGGCACACTGCCGTATGATCCCGCTCAGGCGTTTATAGCCCAGCAGATCATTGTCGTAGGCTATACTGCAGGCCTCTTCAAAGATATCCGGCGGGGTCTTACGCTGCAGCTGGAGCAGCCCGTCACAGGTCCTGAATGCCAGTTCGGGGATATTCTCCGTATCAAAGATGCGCCGGATCAGGCGGGCCAGCCCGGCAGAGCGCTGCCCGGCCAGACCGATGTAGTAGTCCGGGCTACGGCGCATCTGGTGTCCGTTGTTGGAGGCAAAGTGTTCCTGACGGGTCGTGTATCCCGCGCCCATCTCCCGTGGATGCACGGCGATCTTTTTCCCCTCGCAGTAGATACTGACCAGTGTGCGGGTATAGATGACCTGCGTCTTCTTTCCGATATAGGCAAAGGGCACCGAATAATGTCGGTTGTCACGCCCCAGAAGGACGCAGTTGTTGGTGTTTACCGTCAGCTCCGCATAATACCGTTTTTCAAAGTGTTTTTCGGGAAGGGGCCTGAGCAGGTGCCTTTCATCAGCAAGGAACCGCTCCTGCCGGCTTACGGGTTCACGCTGCATACGGGTCTGGTTATGCTCGCGTACTTTTTCCATGATCGCCGCATTGAGCTCCGAGAGGGAGAAAAAGACCCTGTTGCGAAGCTTGGCGAACACACGGCGGTAGATCAGCCGTACGCTGTTCTCGGCATGGGGCTTGTCCCGGGGTTTACGGGGTCTTGCCGGAATGACCACCAGCCCATAGTGTTCGGCAAAGTCCTCCATCACTTTGTTCAGTACCGGTTCGTATTTATCGGCCCGGATAACGGCCGCTTTCAGATTGTCCGGGACGAGTACCTGAGGTACGCCTCCAAGATGTTCCAGACATTTTCCCAGCGCATATAGAAAGTCGTCGGTGTGCTGGGTGGGAACGGCCATGGCGAAGGTATAATTGGAGTATGGGAGGACGGCAACCAGCACCTGTACCTTGATGATCTCCCCACTGTCGCGGTCAATATAACCCGGCGTATCGCCCACAAAGTCAACCTGTAATCGGTGTGCCGGGTCGTGCTGGAAGACCGCGCTGCCCCTGCGGGCTACCGATAATTGGTTCAGATGGTGACAGAACTGCGAATAACCGTAGCCATCAGGGTGCTCCGCACGGTACTCTTCCCAGAGCAGTTTGCGGGTAACGTGTTTGCGGCCGAGTTCTTTTTCCAGATATGGTATAAGAGGCTTGAAGTCTTCGAAACGGTCCTGTAGGTAGGCGGGGGATCCTGCCGTAAAAAGCCTCTCCAGAACAGGTTCTTCCATATCCAGCAGTTCTCCGACAGGGCGGCTGATGACCAGTAACTTCTGGACATAACGGTTCACCGTACCCTTATAAAGACCGATCTGCTCGGCAATCTTACGGTTGGACAGCCCCTGGAGATGTAAACGGAGTAATTGTTTTATCGTGCTCATTCTTTTTGTTTTTCCTGCCATATGCCTTTTCTTAATCGAATGGGCAATAAAACAA
>CALGIY010000084.1 GCA_937914965.1 uncultured Thermoanaerobacteraceae bacterium
TATATTGAAAACCAAAAATCTGCAATGGCTTTCACCGGGCAATTTGCTATTATTGAATTGTTTGTTCTTTGGTGTGCGGTTACTGTCATAAGAAACGGTGCCATTGCAAGTTTATTATTATCGCTTGCTTATGATTTCAACAGGGATATGAACAGTTGGATTAGTGATTTCAGTAAAACAGCTCCCGAATTCGTATTAAAGAATGGGGAATTATCTGTCTCAGGGGAACTGCCTCTGGTAATCGAAAAAGAGGTTGAGGACGAAAAAAGTATCATTGTTGTTGATACATCGGGCCAGACAGATGAGAGTATTTTAAAGGATTATCAGAGCGGAATCTTCATTTCGAAAACAAAGGCAGTATACAAGCAGAATGTTGTGGAAACGCAGGAATATCATTTTTCAGGGTTCAAAGGAGCGGAAATACAAAAAGCTGATGTTGAAAAAGCATTATCCTATATGAAATTAGTAAGCATCCTAATTGTGCTCTTTGGCCTTATTTATTTTTTCCTGGCGAAGCTCTGCACGGCTGCACTTCTTGGTCTTGTCTGCCTGCTTTTTTCCAGATTTCTGAATGCTGGTTTGAAATACGGGCAGGCCTTCAATATTACAGTATACGCTCTTACAATACCCACTCTCTTCCAGGCGCTGCAGACGATCATTGCGCCGGGGTTTGCTTATGGGTGGTCTATTTACTATACTATTGCGCTCCTTTATCTCTGGTTTGCAGTGCGGAACATTAGGATTCAACAGCATGAAAGTGATGGGGACCATTTGATATAGTTTTTCCACAGCATTTCTCAAGAGAGTGTTTGATGATTTTCTTGGGGCAACCCTTTTAGAATACCTGGTTTGAATTAGGTAGCAGATAACTAAACAGGCATAAATTTCTATGTACAGATAAGAAATAGGTATTTCGAAGCTTTTCTTAAAGTGAGCTAATTGGTGCAGTTTGAGCATAGATTTACTGAAGCAAAAAAGGTGGTTGGCATCGGGCAGCATTCCAAACAGGGCGCTTAACAGGAAGAATGGATCCCCTTTTTTCTTGGCTGTGAGCAGGAGAAACAGAACGGCCAGGAAACCGGTGGGAAAGTTCCAGGCAGGGCTGTCGAAATGGGGGATGGCATCAAGAATAAAGTGAGACCCCACGGCAAAAACAGCGCTGTAGATAATGTTGCTTTTCATTAATATATAAATAAATGAACCTGTCAGCAGGTGAGTTGCTCCAGTCAATCATTTAACCCCTTTTCATCCTAAACTTAGTTTGGGTAACTGGTTATAAATTAACCTGGAAAATGAATCCTGATGTTTATGCTCGTTGATTTGTGAAACAGGTGGCAGGTGGTAAAAAACGTTGTCGTTGACAGCATAACCTGATCCTGTTTATAATAATGAGAGTGAGCAATCACTCTCATTATTATGAGATTTGAATTGGGGGTCACGATGGAAAGATCCATGGAATTGACCAGTACCCAGAAAAAAATAATCGATGCTGCCATTAAGATCTTTTCAGAAAAAGGTTTTGAAGGCTCTACCACCAGTGAGATCGCACAGGTGGCTGGTGTCGCAGAAGGAACGATTTTTCGCCACTTTGGTACAAAAAAGGGGATTCTGCAGAAGATTCTCCTGCAGGCGGTTGTCAATTTCCAGAGACCAGAGGTTCTGGTTTCTCTGGCTAAGCTGATCGAGGAAGGGGACGACCAGTTCTGGATACAGATCATCAATGAACAGTTGGGTTCTGTCCAGCAGCAGCTTCCCTTATTGAAACTTCTTTTTTATGAGGCACAGTTTCATTCTGAAGTCCAAGAAATTATGGTTGAAAAGGTTGCGAGGTCTATTCTTGATCTGATCAGTGAACCCATTGTCAAGCGGCAGTCTTCAGGTGAGTTCCGGAGTTTTGATCCTAATCTCATGGTTTTCTCACTGATTGCCTCTATCTGGGGATACCTTGTCTGGAAGCAGATAGCGCCAGATCAGGAGAAGTTAGATGAAGAACAGGCTCTTGCACAGGTGCTAGACATCTGGCTACATGGTGTAGTTAATCCACAAGACAGTTGAGGAGGTTGCGTTAATGCCGGTCCGGGTGGGTATTCCGCGATTTCTGGGTTACTTTTCATATTATCCTTGGTGGAAGACCTTTTTCGAGGAGTTGGGGTTAGAGGTGGTCACATCACCTCCCACCAACCAGCAGATACTTAATGCTGGAGTGGCGGAAGCGGTTAATGACGCTTGTATTCCCATTAAACTGTACCACGGTCATGTAATGGAAATTAAGGACCAGGTGGACATCCTTTTTGTGCCGCGCCTGGTCAAGGTACGAAAGTTTGGTACAGAAACCTTTTGCCCTAAGTTCCTGGGGCTTCCTGATTTGCTTCAGGCTTCCATCAATAATCTGCCGGAAATGCTTGACACCAGGGTTGACCTTACCCGTGGGTGTTTTGAGCTTTTCCGTATTTCCAGAGAACTGGGCGAGAGGTTTGGCGCCAGTCTCTCTAAGATCACTAGGGCATACCTGCATGCCTGCCAAGCACTGCAGGGCTATCGGGGATTGATGTCCCGGGGGATGTTTGCGGATGATGCCTTGGAGTGTATGGAAAAGGGGTATAAAGCAAGCCAGCAAAAGGAGCAAGGGTCATTATCTATTGCTGTGCTCGGCTATCCTTATCTTGTCTATGACAATTTTATCAATATGGATATCGTTAAAAGGCTGAAAACCCTTGGGGCAAGAGCCCTTACCGTGGAGATGGTTTCTCCAAGACAATTGCTCAGGGAAGCAAAAAACATGCCCAAGCAGATGTTTTGGCATTATTCCAATCGCGCTATGCATGCAGCTTACTATTATCTGAACAGGAAGAGAGTTGATGGGATTATCCATGTGACTGCTTTTGCCTGTGGGCCTGATGCTATGTTGGATAGATTGATGGAGATAGAATCCCGCAGGTTGGGACGAATGCCTTTTCTTACTCTTTCTATTGATGAGGAAACTGGGACCGGTGGGGTTGAGACCCGCCTGGAAGCCTTTATTGATATGTTGAAAAGGAGAAGGGTGCTGGAGTGAAGATTACATATCCGCATATGGGTTATTCCTATATTGCTTTTAAGATGCTGATTAATGACCTGGGATATGAACCTGTGGTTCCCCCGGAACCCAGCAAGAGGACTATCGATCTGGGTGCCCGGTATGCACCGGAATTTGCTTGTATTCCTTACAAGGTGCTGTTGGGAACCTACCTGGAGACCATCGAAATGGGGGCAGAGATGGCCATATCATCAGGTGGGGTTGGCCCCTGCAGAGCGGGGTATTATGGTGTTATGCATCAGAAGATCTTGAATGAATTGGGCTATGACTTTAAGGTGTTCATTTTAGAACCCCCGCAATCCAATTACCTGGACTTTATCAAAAAACTAAAAGTACTTAAGCCTAGCGTTATGTCTTGGCGTACCTTTATTCAGTTGATTAAAAAGGGATACAGCAAACTTGAAGCCATCGATGAGATGGAGTTCTTGATGTACAGGTTCATGCCCTATGAAATCAGCAAAGGGGATACTGCAAGGGCATTCAAAATTGCACTGGATATGCTGGACCAGGCACAAACCGAGGATGAGATCGAAGATGCCCGGTGGGAGTGCAGGAAAGTCATGGCCAAGGTACCCCAGGACCGGTCTCGAGATCCTCTGAAAATTGGTATTATCGGTGAAATATATGTTGTTTTAGAGCCAGCGGTTAATTTCTATATCCAAAAGACATTGGGTGAAATGGGGGTCTATACGGATCGTTCCATCTGGCTGACCTCTTATGCCCAGAAAAACGTTGTTGTGGAGGGAAAAGTTGGGGAACGGGATATCCACGAAATGGCTCACCCTTACCTCAATGAAATGATCGGCGGCCACGGTATTAACAGCATTGGAGAGATTGTAATTTATGCTAAGGGTGGTTATGATGGGGTCATTCAACTGGCACCCTTCTCCTGTATTCCGGAGATCATGGCCAAGGGCATTGTTCCACGGGTGAGTAGGGAAGAGGGGATACCGGTGATGACCATTTTTATCGATGAGCAAACCGCTGCTGCCGGTGTTTTAACGCGGTTAGAGGCCTTTTTGGACCTGCTTCAACGCAGGAGAGAACAAAAAACCGTCAAAGAACGCCTTGCTTAACTAGCTTTGGGAGGATAGGTGGCATGAGAAAAGGTTATCTAGGAATTGATGTTGGTTCGGTGAGCACCAATTTAATCGTAATTGATGAACAAGACGAGGTTTTGGTTTCTCTATATCTTAGAACTCAGGGCCAGCCAATCCGGGCTATCCAGGAGGGTATTAAGCAACTTTCCGGTCTTGTTCCAGATGATGTGGAGATTTGTGCTGCGGGTACCACAGGCAGTGCTAGGCACTTGGCAGGTGTCATGGTCGGAGCGGATATCATCAAGAATGAAATTACCGCTCACGCTATAGCAACATCGCGTTTTGTGCCGGGTGTACAGACCATTTTGGAGATTGGTGGACAGGATTCCAAGATCATTATATTGCGGGATGGTATCGTCACTGACTTTGCCATGAATACTGTCTGTGCTGCGGGAACTGGTTCGTTTCTAGACCAGCAGGCATCACGCCTGGTTATCCCTATTGAGAAATTCGGTGAAATGGCTTTGAAATCCCAGCATCCGGTCCGTATTGCCGGGCGTTGCGCGGTTTTTGCCGAATCAGACATGATTCACAAACAGCAGCTTGGACACAGTATGGAGGATATCGTCGCTGGGCTTTGTGAGGCCCTGGTGCGTAATTATTTGAATAACGTAGGTAAGGGCAAAGAGATTCTTCCCCCTGTTTCCTTTCAAGGCGGGGTTGCTGCCAATGCCGGTATGAAAAAGGCTTTTGAGAAATCGCTCCAGCATGAGGTAATTATCCCGAAACATTTTGCTGTGATGGGAGCGGTTGGTGCGGCCATTATCGCCCGGGAAGCGGTCGAGCAGACGAATGAAAAGACAAGGTTTAAAGGCTTCGAGGTGACTGATTTCAGCTACCAAACCCGTAGTTTTGAGTGTAAATCCTGCCCTAACAGGTGTGAAGTAGTTCAGTTTTTCCAAAATGGCGAGGTGATCGCCCGCTGGGGCAGCCGCTGTGGTAAATGGGATAAGGTGAGCTGATTTACTGCTATCTTCAATCGATAGTCTTCCTATATAAAACCGCTGTAACAGCGGTTTATTTCTTATCTACCCAAAATCCCCTTGATAATAAATACCAATATATCCCAGGTGATTGTCACCTTCAAAATTCTGTAAAAGCGGTTTTCCTTTTCTTCTAAAAAAGATCGCGGGGACGGTTCTCATGATCTATTTAGGTATCGCAAGAGCGGTTCCCGTGATCCTTTCCCGGGGGTTTAGGGATGATAGATCACAAGAATCGTCCTCCTAATCTTTTTTACAATCATTCCCAGGTGCCTGTCACCTTTCTTGCTCCTTTTCTTGCTTAATAGTTTACAAAGTTTATTGTAATCTCTTGACAAAAGGGATTTTTGTTTATATATTACATTTAGCGTATCCTAAACGTTCTGAATATAGTAATAGTATCGGGTGCTTAGATGGACTATTGAATTTTATAGGGGGAAGTGATAGGGAATAGATAACTGGGGTGGGAGGGGTTGTTTTGGCAGACCGGGGGAAAGAAGTTTTTTCGAATACCAGGAAAAGCACAACGGTCCGGCAGTTTGTGTTTGGGTTAACGCCGATCATTTGTATTGAATTAATTGTGGTGGGGGTTCTCATCTACTGTTTTGTACCTAAGGGGTGGCCGCTGTTTTTAGCTTTTTCGTTGTTAGCTCTTTTGTATGCGTATGCGGCATATGTTTTTAGTTTAATGCTTCGCTCAGCTCATGTTCTATCTGGTGAGACTTTTTACATTCGTGTGGCTGCTTGGTTTAAATATCCAGTTCCACTTGCACAGATTGCTGCAGTTGAAAAAGCATCCCTCTCTTCATATCCCAATCCTGATCTGGTGGGCGCAGTGTTTGCCAGGGAAGGGGAAACCCTCTACTGTTTGTCGCGGAAAAACGATGTTTTCAGAATCCAGCTCACAGAGGAGATTTTGGTCAAGGCTCCCGCAGTTGATGACCGCAAAAGTAAGCGGGGGTTGGTGCGACAAGTACTGATCAATGTTGATGAGCCTGAAAGGTTTTTGGAAAGGATGAGCAGGGTGGCTGCAGTGAAGGGGGATCTTCAAACCAACGGAAGCGGTGAAATGGATGGTAGGGGTGCAGCAGACTCTATAGTAGGAGCCGCACTACCTGTGGCGCAAACTGGTATTGATATAACTGAGGGTGTGGTTGGCAGGGTTTCAGGGGAACGCGCGGAAGCAATCCTTGAGGCAGAAGTTGGAGACGGTGCTTCTGTAGGTGAAGCTGAAAAAGCTGATCTTCCCAGTTTGGAATTTGAGAAATTAACCAGGTATTATGGTGATTTTGCTGCTGTTCAAAACCTCACCCTACAGACTTATCCAGGTGAGGTTTTCGGTTTTCTTGGCGCCAATGGTGCGGGTAAAACTACTACCATTAG
>CALGIY010000085.1 GCA_937914965.1 uncultured Thermoanaerobacteraceae bacterium
GATGCTGGAGATTTTGGAACGCATCTGCAGTGGTGAGGGACGCGAGGGAGATATCGAACTGCTGGAGGAGATAGCGGTCAAGGTGAGGGATGGATCACTTTGCGGCTTAGGACAGAGCGCCCCCAACCCTGTCCTGACAACAATCCGTTATTTCAGGAATGAATATGAGGCTCACATCAGGGATAAGAAGTGCCCTGCCAAGCAGTGCAAATCCCTGATTACCTTCAAGATCGACCCGGAGAAGTGCCATGGGTGCGGCTCCTGTGCCAGGAAGTGCCCGGCCAAGTGCATCACCGGTGAGAAGAAGAAACCCCATGTAATCGACCAGGATCTGTGCCTGAAGTGCGGTACCTGCTTTGAAGCTTGCCCCAGCAAGTATCGTGCTGTCACTGTAGAGTAAGGGGGAGGATGAAATGGACAACTTGAAGATTAACATAAACGGAAAAGAAGTAAATGCTGTACGTGGCCAGACTATTTTGGAAGTGGCTCGCCAAAACGGCATTGAGATACCAACCCTTTGTTATGATGAGCGGTTGAAGTCCTATGGAGGCTGCGGTCTCTGTGTGGTGGAAACGGCTGGCAGTACCAAACTGTTCCGTTCCTGTGCCACCCAGGTTGCTCCGGGTATGGTGATTTCCACAGATTCCCCCAGAGTGCGGGAATCCAGAAAACTGACATTGGAACTGCTGCTGTCTGACCATAATGGTGACTGCCGGGGACCCTGTGTTAATGCCTGCCCGGCACACCTTGATGTTCAGGGGTATGTGGGATTGATCGCCAACAAACAGTACCGGGAAGCACTCGCTCTCATCAAAGAGAGTATGCCTATTCCAGCCAGCATCGGGCGGGTTTGCCCGCATCCTTGTGAGACCGCCTGCCGGCGGCAGTTGGTAGAGGAACCGATCTCTATCGCTCAGCTCAAGTATTTTGCTGCTGACAAGGACCTGGAAAGCGCAGAACCCTATCTTCCGGAGATGGCGCTGCCTACTGGAAAAAATGCTGCCATCGTTGGGGCGGGGCCCGCGGGTCTTACTGCAGCTTACTTTTTGGCCAGGGCAGGGCATAGAGTGACTGTTTATGATGCCATGTCTCAGGGCGGCGGCATGCTGCGCTATGGTATCCCTGAATACCGTCTGCCTAAAGCTGTGCTCGATCAGGAAATAGAACTGATTGAAAAAATGGGTGTGGAATTTATTTATAACACCCGGGTGGGAGTTGATATCAGCCTGGACTATCTGCAAGAGACCTATGATGCGGTTTTCCTGGGGATCGGAGCCTGGGTGAGTTCCAGCATTAGGTGTAAAGGTGAAGACCTACCTGAGGTACTGGGCGGTATTGACTTTTTACAAGAAGTAGCTTTGCACAAAGAGGTACGGATTGGAGAAAGAGTCGCTGTGGTCGGCGGTGGAAACACTGCTATGGACGCTGCTCGTACAGCTCTGCGCCTGGGTGCCAGGGAAGTAGTGCTTCTCTACAGAAGAACCAGGGAAGAGATGCCTGCAGAGGAGATCGAGATCATTGAGGCTGAGGAAGAAGGGGTAGAGTACCGCTTCCTGGTATCTCCGATCGAGATCTACGAGGAAAATGGTCATGTAACTTCTATTCGCCTGCAGAAGATGGAATTGGGTGAGCCTGATGCATCAGGTCGCCGGAGACCTGTTCCTATAGAAGGAGCAGAAGAAACTATTCCTATTGATACAGTAATCAAGGCCATCGGACAGCAGGTGAATCCAGAAGGGATTACAGTTGCCCTCAGTAAATGGAACACCATTGCTGTGGATGAGAATACTCTTGCTACCAATATCCCAGGTGTATTTGCTGGTGGTGATGGTGTAACTGGTCCGAAGATTGCCATTGATGCTGTAGCCCAGGGGAAAAAGGCTGCAGAGTCGATGATCGCATATCTAGCAGGAGAGGAACTCCCTGTTGGGGAGCCTTATCTCGTCAAGCAGGAAGGCTTGACCGCAGATGATTTTGCTGAAGAGGCCAGGGTCCCGCGTGTGAAGATGCCGCATCTAGAGCCAGCAGTGCGCATCAGCAGCTTCCGGGAGGTCAACTTGGGTCTTTCTGACGCTGAAGCTGAGAAAGAAGCCGGGCGCTGCTTGGAGTGCGGCTGCCGGGATTACTTTGAATGCAAATTAATCAGATATGCTAATGATTTCGCCGTACAACCGGTGCGCTTAGAAGGCTCAAAGCGCCAGGTGAAGGTCCAAGACGTGCACCCGCTTCTAGAGAGAAACTCTGAGAAGTGTATTCTCTGCGGGATGTGTGTCCGGATCTGTGAAGAGGTTATGGGTGTGACAGCCTTAGGCCTTGTACACCGTGGATTTGAGAGTGTGGTGGCACCGGAATTCTTCCGTCCGCTTAAGGACAGCGGCTGCATTAACTGTGGGCAGTGTGCCTCTGTATGCCCCACTGGTGCCCTGATGGAGCGCTGCCCGGTGGACAAACATGTACCACTGGAATTGGAAGAGAAAGAAACTGTTTGCTCTTACTGCGGTGTGGGATGTGAAGCAGTTATTAATACCAGGGGTAATCTGGTAATGCGGGCTCTTCCCAAAGAGTCAGGACTGCTCTGTCGCAAGGGCCGCTTTGGGTTTGAAGCATTCACCCGTGACCGGCTGAAGAGTCCACTGGTGCGCCGGAATGGTGAGTTAGTGGATGGGTCTTGGTCGGAA
The DNA here is from genome assembly GCA_937914965.1 of uncultured Thermoanaerobacteraceae bacterium. Lineage (GTDB taxonomy): Bacteria > Bacillota > DSM-12270 > Thermacetogeniales > Thermacetogeniaceae > CALGIY01. The sequence continues at coordinate 2,679 of CALGIY010000085.1, forward strand.
GCCATCAAAGATGCTGTTGGTGCAGTGCAGCGGATCTGGGCCCGTTATGGGAGAGAGGCCCTGGCGGTATCTGTGTCTTCTTCCTATACACTGGAAGAGGCAGGTGCAGCTGCCGGATTTGGCCAGCAGGTCTTGGGAACGGACTCTTTGTCCAGCTTCACTCCAGACGCCAACCGCGGACAGGATGCGGTATTCGGAGGATGCGCACCTCAGACAGGCCTCGAGGAACTAGATGCAGCAGACCTGGTTTTCCAGGTTGGTTCACTAAACGACAGCCATGTTGCTGCTGTTAAGGTGAGAGAGGCGGTCAGTAAAGGTGCCAGTCTTGTTGCTCTGGGTTGTGGTAATAGCCTGACCGATGACCTGACTCTCTTAAATGTGGAACCCGAAAACAGTACTTCTTTCCTGAAGCAGGTGTTGGCTGCGGTGATCAAGATGGACCTGGCCTCTGCTGGGGAGAATGTCGATGGTTTTGCTGAGATTAAAAAAGCTCTGGACTCGGTAACTCCTAGTGAAGATGCCAAGGCAGCAGCTGAATTGTACGGTAAAGCAAAGAACGCAGTGATCATTGTCGATGGTTATACCGTTTCACCAGAGGCTGTCACCATTCTGGCAGACCTGGCACTGGTAACCGGCAAGAGCGAACGACCCAGGAATGGCCTGATTGTGGTCACACCGGGAGGAAACCTCTCTGGACTGCGCAAAGTTGGTATTACGGCTGAAAACAGCTGTATATCAGACCAGATTAACAGAGGCAAGATCAAAGGAATGTTTGTCTTTGGTGAAGATCCGGTAGGAGCAGGACTTCTTTCCCCCGAGGATCTAAATAATCTGGAACTGCTTGTGGTGGTATCCCCGTGGATGACTGAAACAGCCAGGGCTGCCAGTGTGGTCCTCCCTGGTGCAGCTCCACTGGAGACCTGTGGAACTTACATCAGCTGTGATGGTAAGTCCAGGTCCTTCTCCAGTATTCAGGAGCCCCTGACTGGTTTTAACAACATCCAGGTGATCTCCGCACTTGTAGAAGCACTGGGAGTAAATCTCTGTGGGGACTGCCAGGTGGAAACTGCCCCTGGTAAGGCTCAACTGGTGCTGCCAGAAGATACAGACATTTTCAAAACTGCTGCTGTTGTAGACCCAGCCCTGCGGTTATTTAACGAGAAGCTAGCCCAGGAAGGCTTAAAATAAGACCATAAATAAAGGGGTGGACAGGGGGACGGTTCCCCTGTCCACCTGATTAGTTGAAAGCAATAAAGCAAACCTGGTACCGTTGGAAGAGTATAGTTCGTGAAGAGGTTGATATAGATGGATATGTTGGTTTTAGTAAAGGGAGCAGGAGATCTGGCAACAGGTGCTGCACACAAACTGCACCGCTGCGGCTTTAAGGTTGTCATGACAGAGATTCCGCAGCCGACAGTGATTAGGCGTACTGTGTCTTTTGCCGAGGCCGTCTATGAAGGTGTTCAGGTTGTGGATGGGGCTACTGCTCGCCTTGTAAAAAGTGAAGTAGACGCGAAAGCTGTACTGGAAAATAGTGAAATACCCGTACTGATAGATCCTACAGCTGAACGCTCTCTACGGTTAAAGCCTGATGTGGTTGTGGATGCGGTTATTGCCAAACAAAATACAGGCACCAGGATTGATGATGCACCCTTGGTGATCGCTCTTGGTCCGGGGTTTAAGGCTGGGCAAGATGCTCATGCTGTGGTGGAAACCCAGAGGGGTCATGATCTGGGCAAAGTTATCCTCGACGGTTGTGCACTACCTAATACAAGCGTTCCAGGGATGATCGGCGGATATGCCCGGGAGCGTCTGGTTAGAGCCCCAGCAGATGGAGTTTTTGAACCTACTGCGGAGATTGGCAGCCATGTTACCCAGGGACAGATTGTTGGATATGTTGGCAGTAATCCGGTGAAGGTTGAAATACCAGGTGTGCTGAGAGGTCTGCTCCGAGACGGCCTGAGGGTTAGCAAAGGCATGAAAATAGGGGATGTGGACCCGAGGGATCATGTAGAGCACTGTTACTCTATATCGGATAAGGCTCGTTGTATCGCTGGTGGTGTGCTGGAAGCAGTACTATGGTTGGGCAAAAAAAATGGAACTATTTGAAGCACTGCAGCTAAAAGACAGGGAAATGATTGCTTTTGTAGGAGGCGGGGGCAAAACCAGCCTGATGCATAAACTGGCATTTGAATGCACCCGGCGGGGAAAGAGTGTGCTCGTAACCACCAGCACAAAAATGTTTATTTCCCAACTGGAAGGCTGTGGCCGGCTGGTTCTAGAACAAAATGTCGATAATTTGCTGCGGGAATTGGAGTCATCCTTAAACGACTGCCCTGTCACTGCGGCAGCCTCAGCGGTTGCAGCAGAAAATGATAATAAGGCTGTGGGTTTGAGTAGAGAAACACTAGACTATATTTTCAGGACCGACATTTTTGACTTTATTCTGGTGGAAGCAGATGGTTCCAGGGGACTTCCTATGAAAGCACCGCGAGAGGGTGAGCCGATTCTGCCTTCAACTGTCACCCATGTTCTAGCTGTGACCGGGATAGATGTTTTAAACTGTCCGCTGGAGGAAAAGTATGTTCAACGCTGTCACCTAGGTGCCGAGATATCTGGTCAACAGATAGGCACCCCGGTAACAGGTGAAACCATCAGACATATAATCCGGCATTATGCTCAACTGGTTGCGCAGGTGTCTTCTACTGTCAAGTATATACCTGTAATCAATAAGGCAGACAGTGCCTATTCACTAGCAGAGGCCAGGAAAGCGGCACAGCTTCTGCTGGCAGACTTTAATATGGTGCTAATAACTGCTGCTTTGTCCCCTGATCCAGTAAGGGAGGTAGTAATTTGATCTCTGCAGTAGTTCTAGCCGCGGGACTATCACGACGGATGGGTAGACCCAAACAACTGCTCAGGTTGGGAGATAAAACCCTGCTGGAGCATGTTGTTGACAACATTATGCAGACAGATGTTGAGGAAATAATTGTTGTTATTGGAGCATATCAGCAGGAGATAGCAGATCTTCTATCTAAATATGATTTAAAATGCGTTTTTAATGCAAATTACAGCGGTGGCCAGGGAACCTCAGTTGCTGTAGGAGCAAATGCTGTTGATACAGCATCGAGCGGTATCCTGTATGTAACTGCAGATCAGCCCTTTCTCTCACCAAATTATTTAAATAAGATGATTACAGAGTTTAAGAACACCAATCCCTTGATCTTAAAACCTGCAGTTGGTATGCCGGCTATTTTTAACAGCAGTTTAATGTCAGAGTTGATGACACTCTCTGGGGACATTGGTGGAAAACAGTTAATGGAGAAATACTGGGAAAAGGTAGTAATCCTGCCAGGCTGCCCAAGTATCATGACTATGGATGTGGATACAGAAGAGGATTACGAGAGGGTTAAGAAACTGTGGGACAAACTGATATGCTGTAACCTAATTAAACTTTAGTTGAGGGTTAATTGGCAGCAGGACTAATAGCAACTATAGGCCTAGTGTTGTAGTTTGCAAATTGGGAGTTGTCTGTCGTGAATAAAAAAAGAAGAAAATTAAATTTAAACTACAAAATCTGGCTGGAAACAGATGATAAGGCCTTTGGAGAGGGTCCCTGTGACATTTTATTGAAAGTGGAAAAACACGGGTCTCTCAAAGGTGCTGCCGAGGAGATGGGTATGTCCTACAGCCATGCTTGGAATCTTGTGAAAAAGCTGGAAGGACAGTTGGGTTTTAAGCTTTTGTACTCCCAGGTTGGTGGAGTATGTGGGGGAGGGGCATCCCTGACTTTGGAGGCCAGGGAACTGCTTAACCAATACCAGGACTTCATGAAAGAAGCCAGTGAAGCTCTGGATCAAATCTT
>CALGIY010000086.1 GCA_937914965.1 uncultured Thermoanaerobacteraceae bacterium
GCAGCTGTAAAGGCTACTACCTGGTAAGCCGGGTTATCTCTGAAATAGGTATTGAAGTTGTGAAAATCTCTCCCGGCTGCGCCCATAATAATTACACGATCCACTTTCATTAAGCCCACCTCTTTGTTTTTATTCTCAAATATTTTTTTGGACACTGGAACTGGACACGGGGACGGCAGACTGTGTGAATAATCTTCGACTGCAGCCGAACACCACAACATATGGGATGTTTGGCAACGAACAGGCCCGCATATTGCGGTGAAAACCCGGTTTGGTACTTTTCACACAGGCTGACAGTTCTGCTGTCCACCAAGTTGGTCGTTGGTCGTTGGTCGTTGGTCGTTGGAAAAGGACAGAGGCCATGGCGATGGTTTCCCTGTCTGCACCGCTGCCCGCGACATACACGATGACGGGTCTGCTGTCTTGTATGGAATGAAAGCGTAAACAACTCTTCCAGTCAGCAATAAGACAATAAAGCAAACCAGGTACCGTTAGTGTGGTACCGTTAGCTGCCATCCCAGGAAAACACCTGAATATCCCGGCGCTTCTCCCACCCCTGGCTGGTGTAAAATCCTGCTGCCACCTGGTTGTCGTTAAAAGCGAACAGGTGAATCTTCGGTGCTCCCAGGGTCTTTAGTTCCTTGGTCACCCGTTCGAGAAGCGCCTTGCCGTATCCTCTACCCCGGTAATCTGGATGCACCGCCAAATGGTATATATATCCCCGGCGCCCGTCAAACCCGCCCATGACCGTCCCAACCAAACGCCCATTATCCCTCAGCAGCAGGCAGGTAGAGGGATTTCTGACCATAAAGATCCTGAGCGACTCATCAGTATCACCCTGGCCCATCCCCAGTCCCGGGATGGATCTCCAAAAGCCCAACATTTCACCCGTGTCTAGTGCGCTCGCTCTTTCTATCCGGCAGCCGGCGGCTTCCACCAGATCCACCTCCACGAAGACTATCTGCAAATTAACTACAAATAAAAAGTCAGCAAAAAACGCGATTACTGCTGCCCATATTTAACTGCGGCTCATTATCAGCTGGAATACCTGTTTGAAATATGTTTTGTGATTAGGATTTATAGGAGTTCCTCGAAAGCGAGGTAGAGGGAAAGTAATGGGAATGATGGATGCTGTAGTGATGAGGTGCTCCTTATTTAGTGAGTGACAGCTGTTGTTTTTAGATAGTGTACCAAGGATTGAGAATATTGTCTATGTTGTGTGGGTGTTTGGGCCAGGCAGAGATTTATTTTTTTGAACATTTTTATCTTGCTATTCCATTAGTTCGGTGTTAAAATAGCCGTTATAGTACCGACTGACTACTTTAGTCATTTAGTCAGTGTTGAGCATCACTGGCCGAGCAGAACAAGGTAGGGGAGGGAAAATGAATGCCTATCAACCGCAGAGAAAAGATCATGGAGGCGGCGGCTCGCTCTTTTGCTCTTTTCGGCTACAAAGGAACAACCATGGATCATGTCGCCAAGATAGCCAGTGTGGGTAAGGGTACCATCTATTATTTCTACAAGAACAAAGAGGAACTGTTTAATGAGATTGTGCATGATCTGATTGTAGAAGTGAAGAATGTGGCCAGCAAAGCCCTGGACCATGAAAAACCCTTTTTAACCAATGTGCACAATGTTTTGGATATGGTGCTGGACTTCCGGGAAAGGCATGAACTGATGGTCAGGCTCTCCCATGAGGTGAAAGACTCCAGCTCTCCGGTGATACAAGAAGCGCTGCAAAGGCTTGAGGATGCTGTGCTTGCCTTGATCAGCAGAGAGGTGCAGCGGGCTATGAAACAAGGTGAACTGAAAAGGTGCGACCCGGAAATAACCGCATTTATCATGTTCAAGCTGTATATAGCATTGGTTTATGACTGGGAGAAAACGCACCCACCCCTGGAGAAAGAAGAGATAGCCAGAGTGTTCAGCTTGTATCTTGCCGAAGGTTTTGCAGTTTAATTCAAAAAACTATACTAACAGGAAGTGGTTACTATTAACGGGTGCAAACTCTTTTTACACGAAGTTCTAAATGCAGTAAAACAGCCGAAAGTATTGATATCTGTACTTGTAGTGATTCTGGTGCCTCTTTTGTACAGCGCCCTCTTTCTCTGGGCCTTCTGGGACCCTTATGCCAGAATGGACAAACTCCCTGTGGCTGTGGTCAACATGGACGAAGGAGCATCCCTTGATGGGAAAAATCTGAACGTTGGTCAGGATTTGATCGAAAACCTTAAGGGTAACAAAGCCTTTGACTGGCGTTTTACCAGCAGAGATGCAGCAGAGTCGGGCCTATCCCAGAACAAATACTATATGGTTGTGGAAATTCCCGAGAATTTCACCAAAGACGCCACAACAGTGATGGACAAACCCCCTCAACCGGCGCAGTTTCGTTTTATTCCCAATGAAAGTTATAATTTCCTGGCGAGTCAGATCGGTGAAAGCGCCATGGAACGCGTCAAGGAAGAAGTCAACAACACCTTAACCGAGGCCTACAGCGAGGCGATCTTTGAAAACATCGAAACCCTGGCCCAAGGTTTGGATAAGGCCAGCGGTGGTGCACAAAAACTGGCTGATGGCTCGATGAGTGCTACCTCAGGTGCTGTTCAGGTCAAGGATAACCTCTACCTGCTGGCCGGAGGCACCCGGCCGATCAAAGATGGGATAGCTGGCCTCGAAGCAGGGAGCGGGCAGGCCCAGGACGGGTTGCAAACCTTAAACAGCGCCAGTCAAAAGCTGGCAGTTGGGGTCGGCCAGCTCCATGATGCCAGCGGTCAACTGGTATCTGGTGCGCAGCAGTCTCAGGAAGGCATGGAAAACTTACAGCAGGGACTCAATTCTTCTCTTGACGGCATGAATAAAGTACAAGCAGGAACCGCAGTTGTAGCCCAAGGGTTGGAGCAGTATGCAGCAGTACATCCAGAACTGGCTCAGGACCCCCAGTTCCAGCAGCTGCTGTACGCCAGCCAAAGCAGCTCAGCCGGGATGGGCAGTATCGTTGCGGGCCAAAAAAAGCTTGCTGCCGGGGCATCTTCTCTTGTGGATGGGCAGGAGCGCCTTGCAGTAGGGAGTGCTCAGCTTTCTCAGAAACTCGGGGAAGCGGAACGGGGATCTCAGGCAGTCAATGCTGGTGCCGGGAAGTTATACCAGGGCAGCCAAGAGCTTACCAGCGGCCTTAATCGGTTGGGTGGCGGCTTTGGGGAGTTTTCCGACAACACTTACAAACTTGCCCAAGGATCAGATGCTCTCTCTAGTGGTATGACCTCTTTGTCATCCGGCTCACAGGAATTGGCATCCAAACTGGAGCAGGCATCTTCCAAGGTTTCAGAATACAAAGGGAGCCCGGAGACCTACCAGATGTTTGGCAGCCATGTTCTGATGGAGAAAAAAGAGTACACCAAGGTTCCCAACTATGGCACCGGTTTCGCACCTTATTTCCTCTCCCTTGGTCTCTTCGTGGGAGCGCTGATTCTGACCATCGTGATCTCCCTCACAGAGCCGGCCGGTGTCCCGAAGTCAGCATTCAGCTGGTACTTTGCCAAGACTATGGTTCTTACCTGTGTCGGCATCGTCCAGGCTGTTGTCGCTGATCTGGCACTGCTGCATGTTTTGGGGGTACAGGTGCAAAGTGTGCCGCTATTTTACCTGTACAGCATCTTGACGAGCCTGGCGTTCATGGCCTTGATCCAGTTCTTCGTCACACTCTTTGACAACCCGGGAAGATTTATAGCGATCGTCATACTGATTCTGCAGCTGATTTCCAGTGCCGGAACCTTCCCCCTGGAGATGGTTCCTAGACCGCTCCAGATCATCAACGCCTGGCTGCCGATGACCTATTCTATCGGCGGTTTGAAAGCTGTGATCTCCAGCGGGAACTGGAGCTTCATGTGGTACAATGCCAAAATACTGATGCTGTTTATCGCTATCTTCTGCCTGGGTACACTCGCTTATTTCAGCTGGCAGTACAGGCGGGAATTTAAAGTGCAGGCTGCTAAATCTTCCGAATCATCAAAATCAGCAGAGGCTGCTCCCGCTAGAGGATAGGAGATACCGACAGATCCGGTTACACAGGAACGGGCTTGAGGTCAATGGGACCCCGGCCCGTTCCTTTTTCATGATAAATAAAAAGGCCATATCGAACTATAACCCTGGAAATTCCGCTTCCGGACATCGCTGCTTTAGTTTATTGATAAATAATAAAGAATTAAGAGGAGAGATCAACGTGATGCTGCTGCTGTATTTGATTTCCAGCCGGTCAAGAGAAAGTGCAGCGCTGGACCAGGGAGCTCTGGTGCGCTTGACTCTGCGAATTTCGCGAAAGGGTATTTTTTCATGGAATGGCCCGTATCGAATCTCCAGTGATTTGTCTGTAATTGTATAACCGGTTCCGAACCAGAGCGAGCCGATAAATGCCACTTCGAGGATGACAACCACTATTGCAGTCCAAGTTGCCCGTTCCTGGATAACACCCCATATGGAAAACAACGCAAGGCCCCAAATGACAATTCCCAACCATAGGTCTTTTTTAGGTGGGAAATACATCTCAATCCCCCCTCCCCAGAGAATAATAACGGGGTTAGACTTGCTTTGTGTCAGATTATACCATAATCACTTCCCAGGTACCCTAATCTTTTCCTAATGAGCACCGAGTTATTTTTCCCCTTTCCTGTAGGAAGGCATGACCACCTTATGGAACTCCCGGGTTGCTCGCTCAGTAACCGGGGAATAAAGGATGGCCCTCATTCCCGTGTAGGTTCGGTAGATAACGGGGGTAGAGGTGTCCACTGGGCAGTGATGTGATTGAGGATAAGGATATCGGGCGTATTCTTACTGATATGGAAAGACAGCGTGGTACGGCGCAGATAACAACAGGAAGCAAAAAGAACGTCCCTTTGCTTCTTTGCTTCCGAAATAATTGGGCAATATTATCTTGAAGAATAGTCGTTGCAACCAATAGTTGACATGCGGTTGGTGGTATGAAAATGTATACTTTATTAGCATATAGATGGAGGCGATATCATGACATTAGGTGAAAAATTACAAAATTTGCGAAAAGAAAATATGCTATCACAAGAAAAATTAGCTGAATTAGTAGGCGTTAGTAGACAGGCTGTATCAAAATGGGAGACTGGTTTATCCAATCCTGATACTGAAAATCTGATAAAATTGGGAGAAATATTTAATCTATCAATAGATGAATTTACAGGAACGGTCTTTGTTGATAATGAGGTCACTGACGAAATGAGCGAGAAAATCAATAAAGAGAATCCTAAAAAGCATCTATATATTTCGGGTGCAATTATTGGATTTTTAGCATTTGCAGGTAGTATGACTTTCGTAGAATCAAACCCATTATTAGTTATAGTTGGCATGGCTGGCCTTGTGGGGATGGCCCATTGTATTTCAAATATAATGAAGTTAGCACTAAAACGACAATAATATATATCAGAGTAGTGTGTGAATTGGCGAGTTTTATGTTTAGAAAGGAGTTTTCAATGGCTGTAATACAGATTGAGCATTTAACAAAAGATTATGGCCATCATCGTGGTGTGTTTGATATTTCGTTCAACATTGAAAAGGGCGAAGTTTATGGCTTTTTAGGGCCAAACGGAGCAGGTAAAACTACTACGATTCGGCATATCATGGGTTTTTCCCGTCCGCAGAAGGGGCACACCTTTGTCAATGGGTTGAACAGTTGGAAAAACGCAAGCGAAATCCAAAAGAATCTTGGCTATCTGCCGGGCGAAATTGCACTGCCTGAACTGCTGACCGGAATGCAGTTTATTAATATGATGGCAGAACTGCGTGGTATGAGAGATATGACTTATACCAATTATTTAATTAAAAAATTTGAACTTGATCCGTCTGGCAATTTGAAACGTATGCCGCTGGGCATGAAACGGAAGCTCGCCATTGTAATCGCTTTTATGAATGATCCTGATGTACTTGTTCTGGATGAGCCGACAAGCGGTCTTGATCCAATTATGCAAAATATTTTTATTGAATTAATCCAAGAGGAAAAAGAAAAAGGTAAAACCATTCTGCTGTCAAGCCATATTTTTAACGAGGTTGACGCTACCTGTGACAAGATGTCCATCATCAAAGACGGACGATTAATATCAACTTTTGTCCCAGACGAACTGCGCAGCAGTGCGAGCAAAACGTTTAAATTCGAGTTCAATATTAAAGAACAGTTTGAGCGTTTTTGCAGCGAGGTTGCATCTCAGCGAAAACTTGAGGTAATAGCCCTCAAGCGTGACAAAAATCAAGCGGTAATATCTGTGGACGATGCCGATATAAACAGCTTTATACACCTCATAGCTGATTATGACTTAAAGTTTTTTTCCGAAGTCAAGTTTACACTGGAAGATTATTTTATGAAGTTTTATGGACATAACTCCAGCAGAGGGGGAGGTACTGAATAAAATGCCGTTAATTGAAATAAAAAACATGACAAAAGATTATGGTGAAGGGCAAGGCATTTTTGACATCAACCTTTCCATCGAAAAAGGTGAAGTGTTTGGTTATGTCGGCATCAACGGAGCAGGTAAAACGACGACGATTCGTCATATGATGGGATTTATAAAACCGCAAAGCGGGAGTGCAGTAGTAAACGAATTGGATTGTTGGAAGGATTCAGCTGAAATTAGAAAAATGATTGGCTATGTTCCTGGAGAAATCTCCTTTCCAGATGCACCGACAGGAACAGAATTTCTAAAAAGACAAGCGGAATTGTTAGGGCTCAAAAGCATGTCCTATGCGGAAACGATTATTAAAAAACTGCAGCTTGATCCATCTGCCAATTTAAGAAGAATGTCAAAAGGGATGAAACAAAAAACGGCTATTGTCGCTGCCTTGATGGCTGATCCGGATATCCTGATTCTAGATGAGCCCACAACCGGCCTTGATCCTCTGATGAGGGCAGAATTTACTTCCATTTTGAAGGAAGAAAAGAAAAGAGGCAAAACGATTTTCATGACGAGCCATATGTTTGAAGAAGTCGAACAAACATGTGACAAAGTGGCGTTTATCAAAAACGGTAAAATAATCGCTGTGAAGCCAACCGATGAGATAAAACACCATGAAGACAAGGTTTATAGAATTGAGTTTACATCTGATAAAGATTATCTGCAATTTTCGTCAGAGAAGTTTGAGTTTGCGAATAAAGATGAGAGTAAAAACCAGGTCACTCTAAATGTGAATGACCGTCAGATCAATGCTTTATTCAAAGCGTTAAAAGGATACGATGTTAAGTCGATCACCGAAATCAAATACACCCTTGAAAAATACTTCAAAAGCTTATATTAAAAGGGGATGAACTGATGTTCAATAAAACAATTTTTAAACAAACAGTAAAAGAAAATTTAAAATTATGGCTTATAATTACGCTGCTCATGAGCGTTTTTTGTGCGCTGCTCATTGCCGTTTTCGAACCTGAAACAATTTCTAATCTGTCAGATATAATAAAAGGCACACCGCTGGAAAACATATTGGAACAAGAGACATTTCTCGGTATGATCGCCAAGACATTTTATTCGATACATGGTGTCATTTTGCCATTAATATTTATTATCATAACCGCTAACAGCCTGATCGCCTCACAAGTAGACAGAGGATCTATGGCTTACTTACTATCCACACCTATAAAAAGAAGTGCAGTTGTGGGAACCCAAGCAGCCTACCTGATCACATCAATATTAGTGATGGTTATCATTGTCACAATCATTGGCCTTTTTTCCATTCATATTTTCCAGGGTGACACCGCTGTCAATATCACAGATTATTTGCTGCTCAATGTAGGTTTATTTTTATTAATGTTTGCGATCAGCAGTGTTTCGTTTTTATTTTCGTGTACCTTCAATTTGTCAAAGAACTCTTTGGCTCTGGGTGCAGGAATACCCCTCGCTTTCTTTCTCTTTAAACTAATGGCGCAGGTGGATGACAGCCTTGAAGGATTTAAATATCTATCACTGAATTCGCTCTATGACACAAATGCAATCCTAGACGGCGGCAGTTATCTGGCCCAATTTACTGCCCTTACCATTGTTGGTATTGTGCTTTATGTGACTGGAATGCGTATCTTTACAGAAAAGGATCTGCCGCTTTAAACTGTAAAATTATTCATCCCGCTTATTTAACTGTTTCTTTTTGCTGCTTCTCCTCTGCGTGACTGCCTCACTTGCCAGGCAGTACATTTCATCTACACCAGTTTTTGAAGCCTCAAAGTTATATGCATTATCCATGCTGATCCCAATGCTGTCCGCCTCTTTTGCAGCATCAATGTTAGCGCCAAGGAAGATGAACTCCCAGTTATATTTCTTCTGCTGGTGTTTAATTAGCCCTTTTACTTTTTCATAGGTAAATTCATGACTGGCATTTTCCAAACCGTCTGTGGTGATAACGAATATGACCTTGCCCGGCCT
>CALGIY010000087.1 GCA_937914965.1 uncultured Thermoanaerobacteraceae bacterium
CTGGATATGCTGGTGCGGCATGGTGTTAGTGAAGATGCTGTGGATGTAGCCTGGGTACCTGGAGCGTTTGAGATTCCACTCACAGCCAAAATAATGGTAGAGCGCGGGTATGATGGAGTTATTTGCTTAGGGGCAGTGATTCGAGGAGCAACTCCTCATTTCGATTATATTTCCAGTGAGGTTACCAAGGGGATCGCCCAAGTTGGTCTTGCGTCAGGAATACCTGTTATCTATGGCATAATTACAGCGGATACTCTGGAACAGGCCATTGAGCGGGCTGGAACAAAGGCGGGCAATAAAGGTGCGGATGCAGCGATGACCGCATTGGAAATGGTTAACCTCTTTAAGGAATTGAAAGGACAGCAGTGAGATCAGTTATGCGGGGGGCGTTCTTGATTAAGCCCCCCCCTGCATTCTTTATTCTGAATTCTATTATCGTTGGTCAGCAGTTATCAATAATGTCTGATTTCCTTTGCTGCGGTTTTGGCAAATAGAAGGCCTGCGTATATAAAAATACCTGCGCAGGCTCATAGTTTATGGTGCTGTTTTTTTTATGGGTGAAAATCAACTGCTGTTGTTGTCAAAATAATTACAGGATATTCTAAGTCGTTTGTTACAGGGCGCGCTTTACTTTACCCGCCTTTAGGCAGCGAGTGCAGACCAGCATGCGTACGGGCCTTCCTTCGATAACTGTTTTCACGCGCTGCAGGTTCGGTGCCCAGGTCTTTTTAGTACGGATATGGGAGTGGCTTACCTGCATGCCAACATAAGTTCCTTTTCCGCAAATTGCACATTTTGACATCTCAATTATCCTCCTTTCTCACAGAACTTATTCTAACAAAATAGAGCTGTTGTGACAAGGAACAAGGGGATCTTTTATTTTTTAATACAGCTGTTTACACCTTACCGGGCAATTAGTACCCGTAAAGTGGCAACATATAGTATAATATAGTCTGGCCGAAATAAGTACTAGAAGGTTTAGCAAGGGGGCACAGATACCATGAATGACAGCCGTCAAACGGATTATGGCAAGATTGAGATCACCTCTGAGGCGCTGGCAGCTATGGCCGGTGCTGCGGCAGTTCGCTGTTTCGGCATTGTGGGTATGGTACCCCGTGGACTGCGTCAGGGTGTTACAGAAATTTTAGGAGGCGATGTTTTAAGCAGGGGAGTAGAAGTTAATCAGGATGGGTCGGAGGTAAAAATCGACCTCTGGGTAGTTATGTGCTATGGAGTGAATATAGGAGAGGTTGCTCATAACGTCATGGAGACTGTCCGTTACGAAATAGAGAGAATGACAGGGCTTCGCACTATCGAAGTTAATGTAAATGTAACGGGTGTCAAAGTCTTCAAGTAATGGTGAGGAGGAACAGGATTGGATCGGTTGATAGTAACCGGGGAACAGGTGAGGTGTATTTTCACCGGTGGACTGGCAGCAATTGAAGAACACCAGCAGGAAGTTGACAACCTTAATGTTTTCCCTGTTCCCGATGGTGATACTGGCCGGAATATGTATCTGACGATGGTTGCTGCTGTGAAAGAACTAGACAAGATAGATAGCTCTAGTATTGGGAATGTTGGTGAAGCCATAGCCCGGGGATCTCTCATGGGAGCCCGGGGCAATTCGGGTGTGATCTTATCACAGCTGATCCGAGGTCTTACTGACGGTTTCAAAGAGAAAGAAAAGATCACTGTTCGGGAATATGCTAAAGCCTGGGATATGGCTGTGGCAAGTGCTTACCGGGCAGTGATTAAACCAGTTGAAGGAACCATCTTGACTGTGGCAAAAAGCATTGCCCGGGGGATGAAAGAAGCGGCTGACGATGACCCCACGCTGGAGAATGTGCTGGCCTATGCTATTCAAAAGGGTTATAAAACCTTAGCTCAGACTCCAGAAATGCTCCCGGTTTTAAAAAAAGCGGGGGTGGTCGATGCAGGAGGAAAGGGCCTTCTGGTGCTCATGGAGGGAGGTCTACAGGCTCTTAGTAATGGAGCTTATACTGTTATCAAATCGTCATTAACACAACCTGCTGCGGTGGTCATGGAACCACAAGAGGACCTGGATGAGGATTTTACTTATTTATATTGTACGGAATTCTTGGTTAAAGCGGATCCTTCTTTAGAACGGGGAATCAAGACTCACTTAGAAAGCCTTGGAGGAAGATCGGAAGAGCACACGTCT
>CALGIY010000088.1 GCA_937914965.1 uncultured Thermoanaerobacteraceae bacterium
TCCCTGGCAGCAGCAGCAAAATGGAGAGCAGGCTAAAGACTACACCTTTGGCCAGTACAAGACCCATGTCGCGTCCTAAGCCGAACTGCATTGTGATTAGTGCCAAAAATCCGGCGATGGTTGTTAATGCACTGGATGTGATTGCACTACCGGTGCGGGAAAGGGCCACTGCCATGGCCTGATCAGGACTGCTGTGGCGTTCCTTTTCTTCTTCAAAACGATGGATCAGGAAGATTCCGTAGTCCATGGTTACTGCTAGTTGGAGTACAGCAGCTATAGCCTGGGTGATGTAGGAGACGGATCCCATGAAGACATTAGTGCCCATGTTGTAGATTACCGAAAACCCCACAGTTAGCAAGAGCAAAAGGGGTTCCAGTACAGAACTGGTAGACAAAGAAAGGACGAGGAAGATTGCGGTTACTGCTACAATAATGTATAAGTACTGCTCTTTTTCAAAGATGTGGTACAAGTCATACAGGATTACCGGATAACCGCTGATCGTAGCTCTTGACCCGGTTATTTCACGAATCTCTGCTACAGCGTTCTGAGTTGCCGAGGATATAGAGTTGTGAATAAACCCGACCTGTATAATGGAAGCATTACCTGTTTCAAAGCTCTGCCGTACTTGCTGGGGAATGAAAAAGGACGGTACGCTTGGATGGTAGAGATCGTCCAGCCAGTTGGCCTTTTCTACACCAGGAACCTTTTGAATCTGTTCTTTTAATTCGGCAACCTGGTAAGGTTCCATGTCTTCTACCATTACATAGACATTAGCTGCAATCCGAAAGTCTTTTTCCAGGATATCCTGGCCCTGTTTTGAGGGCAATTTTTGTGGGAGATAATCGGTTATATTGTAATTAACCTTGGTCTGAAAATAACCGAGTAATGCGGGGATTAGCAGGATGGAGGCGATAATCAGCAGTATCTTTCTGTTCTTAACTACAAAGTTTGACCATCCTATCAAAATGATCCCCCCTGGTTTTTTTGTTGAAGATAGTTAGTATGTTAACTATTCTTATGAGGAAAGTATATACTGGGTTAGTTAACAAGTCAACAATTTAATGGATGCAGTTTACCTCCTATTTTTGCCAATATGGCGTTTTTTTACTTGTTTGCAGCATCTTTTAATAAGGAACTCTTTATTGCGCGGGGTATTGGCAATGTATCTAACCTTTTCTGGGAGGAATCTATTGGTTCACCGCAGAAACTTATTTGCAGGGGTAAGGGGGCAAGCAGTAACACACCAACTAAAGGAGAAATTTATGGACAAGAAAGAACTCAAGCAAGGTATGAAAGATGCACTGCCTATTGTATTGGGTTACCTTCCCCTGGGGTTTGCTTTTGGAGTGCTGGCCAAAGATGTGGGGATGACGGTTTCCCAGGCCACGATGATGTCTGTGCTTTGTTTTACCGGGGCCGGGCAGTACATTGCTATCGGGGTGATGCAGGCGGGAGGAGCAATTATTACTATTATCATGGCCAATCTTCTGGTCAATATCAGGTATTTGCTCTTTGCCACCTCAACAGTGCCCTATTTAAAGGACAGGGTGCCACCATTGACCGCCAGTCTTCTTTCCTACGGTTTGACTGATGAGACTTATGCAGTGGCTATGAACCACTACCAGGATTATCCTGCTACTTCATCCTATCTAGCGGGATTGAACCTGACATCTCATCTGGGGTGGATCAGCAGCAGCCTTTTAGGTGCAATCCTGGGGAGTTTTATCACCAATACAGACAAGTTTGGACTGGGTTTTGCGCTGCCAGCCATGTATACCTGTTTACTCGTAATGATGATCAATCGAAAATCCGATATTTATTTGGCAGTATCTACAGCTGTGATCTGCCTGGCAATCGGGTATTTAGCTCCAGCAATGATGGGCAATCTCTCTAATATTATTTTAGCCACCATTATCGGGGCAACACTAGGGGTGATGATTAATGGACAACACTAGCATCTGGATCATGATCATTGGGGTATCACTTGTCAGCCTTTTGCCTCGCATCATTCCAGTGGCCGTGTTATCGCGCTATGAATTTCCAGCTGTGGTCAAGGAATGGCTGTCCTTTGTAGCACCAGCTGTATTAGGAGCACTTACCGCCCTGAGTGTTTTGGCTCCTCAGGGTAAGATCGATATCTCTTTTCAAAATATCTATATCTGGGCATTTATTCCTACACTGGCAGCAGCAGTTAAGACCAAAAGCCTGTTTTCTACTCTGCTTGTAGGTATCTTGACAATGGCTGTGCTCTATAATTTTATTGGGTTTTAAAGGATTATGATTAGTACTTGGTCCTATTTTATAAAAATATTGCAAATATTTGCATGCTTGCAGGGAAATGCATGAGAAGAGTTGAAATAACAATAAGTATGTTGTAGTATGATGTTTTCTGGGGGATTACCTCCCTGAAAGGAGAAGGGCCTTGATGGACGAGGTAACACTACCAATAATTTTTTTTCAGTTTCTGCCGGAAACTTTAATTTTGACAACTTTATCTCTAGCTCTAACCGGATATGAGATCAAGTTAAAAAAGGTGCTGGTTGTTGCAGTTATTGCTTCAATGATATCTGTATTAATCAGATCTTTACCTTTCCCCTATGGTGTTAATGTTATCTTACAGTTACCTATGCTGGTTATTTTGTTGATGATTTTTTTTAAGTTAAATATCATATCATCTCTAATCGCCTCCTGTTCAGGATTTGTTGTTATTGGCCTGATAGAAGGTGTTTTTAATTTTATCGTCTCCACAGCAACTGGTATTTCTCTTAAGCAAGCTATGGTAGACCCCACACTACGGGTACTGTTTCCAATTCCCGAATACGTCTTTTTAATAATCTTAATTATCATCTGTAAACGCTACCATTTTGTACTGTTCAATATCCGGGAAATGAATGATTTAGGGCGGATGAAGGACTATGAATAAAAAAGCAATTTTTCCACTCATCGTTTTAGGGCTTGCCCTTGCAATTGCTTTTATTTTAATTTTTGGCTTATTATACATGCAGCAATTGAATGCAAGTGGCTCTCCGGTCCCGTTTAATCATGTACTTGTCATTAATATTATCCTCATAATAACGCTTTTGGTTTTACTGATCTTGATCAGAAATGTCTATCTTTTATTCAAGCAAGAGAAACGCCTGGAAATCCAGGATTTTTATATCGAACACTTGAAGGAATTAGTTGGATTAATCCGGACTCAGAGACATGATTTTGTCAATCACCTGCAGGTGGTTTACGCTTTATTAAAAACCGGTAAAACAGAAAAAGCGCTGTGCTATATAGAGGATTTATCCCATGATGTTCAAATTACCGGCCAAATGCTGCAGATTAATATACCTGAGTTGTCAGCACTGCTTCTAGCAAAAATGGAGAGCGCTGTTACCAAAAATGTCTCCTTCAAAATTATATTAGATTCGAATTTAGAGGGACTTCAAATCAAACCCTTGGAATTGATCACCATTGTGGGGAACCTCTTGGACAACGCCTTTGACGCTGTGCAAACTTTACCCAGGGGGAACCGGAATGTGGTTTTTAAGGTTTTTGAAACACCCAAGTGTTTTATTTTTCAAACCATAAACCACGGGTATATATCAAAGGAACTGCGAGAGAAGATTTTTCAAATGGGCTATTCCACTAAAGATGGGCAAGACCGGGGGGTTGGTCTGTCTTCAGTAAAATCAGTTGTCGAAAAAAACAAGGGAAAAATTATTGTCAACAGCAGTAAGACATTGAGAACAAAGTTCACTGTGATCTTGCCTAAACCATTGATAGAGGAAAGTATGAGCAAGTAGGAGTATGTATCAATGCGTATCTATTAAGAAAGATGATGAAAAACATAAAAAAGAATTGAAAAAGTGACGAACTTATGTTAATCTTGTTTCACATTTGGAAACTCTACCTTATTTCACCACTCTCTAGGTTGTTCTCTTCTCTGGCTTCTATAATACTTCTAATCTCAGAAAATATCCTCTAATAATTCGTTTGATCATGAAACCCCTGTAGGGGGGGGAGGTAATGCTAGTGCATCAGGTGTTAAAAAATGAAAAAGGTTCCGCTATAGTATTAGTGTTAATCATCACCGGGGTCTTAACTGTTTTGGGGGCTTCACTTTTGCACTACAGTTTGACCGATAACCAGCAGGTAATCAACGATGAAAAACGCATGCAGGCCTATTACCTGGCAAGGTCCGGGGCGGAGGCAGTCGCGGATTATATTATGAAGAATCCTGAAGAAGCAGATAATCTTCTGGGTAAGGATGCGGAAGATGTAAAACTTGACGATGAAACCGAGGGAACCTTTGATGTAGAAGTAACTGGGACATCCGAGGTCCCGATAATAGTGTCAACTGGGCATGTTGATGGTTTTGAAAGAACGGTGAGGTTGACATTAGTGCCTCACAGCCTGGGTGATTATGCTGTTTTCTGTAACAGCATAATCGATATCCGAGGAGGTGCTAAAATAAAGGGGAATGTTGGAACTAATGCAACAGCTGAAGATAGTATAAAACTCAGCGGTAATTCAAGTATAGATGGAAATGTGCAAATTGGGCCTGGGGGTGACCCAGAGACGGTCGTAACTGACTCATCTAGAATAACTAAAGAAATTAGCCAATTAGACTCGGAAAGGGAATATGTTGTACCTGAATTTCCGACATTTCCGGATGTTACTGACTTGATTGATAAAGGTTCATTGACAGTTGAGAATAATGCGGATTTCACGATCACTGAGGATGGCTATTATGACGAAATTAATATAGGTAATAATGGTAGCTTAACAATAAATGTTGGTAATGACAATGACATTCGTAAGATCCGAGTAGGTAGTTTCTATTCAAAAGGGAAAATAGAATTGCACGGTACAGGAAAGCTGGTTTTATATGTAGACAACTCATTTACAAGTGACAGCGTTAATGAGGGCGGAAGTGTAGAATCGCTGGAAGTGTATTATAAAGGGAATGATATACACTTAACAGGTGGATTGTTTTGTGGAACGATATTCTCTGATAGTGTTAGCTTTAAACTGTCCGGTAATGGAACGATTAATGGCAATATAATTGCAAAAGGGGATAGTGTGGTAATTGACATGACGGGTAATGAGCAACTTAAAGGTGCCCTTTTTGCTCCCGAAGCAACAATCGCTCTCGGTGGTAATGCCGAATTAAATGGCTTAGTTGTTGCAGATACAGTAGTTATAACTGGTAATTACGGTCTTAATTATGATGACGAGATTTATTTTCCATATGATGATCAAGATGTTTGTATCAGCTTCCGCAAAGGACTCTGGAGCGACAAAATAAATTGAGGGGACATCGTTTATGATGAGGCAAAAACATAGAATATGGCCTTTCAAAAGGGGTAACTCTGACGGGTTCACTCTCATAGAAGTGTTGATTTCCCTTGCTATCTTATCGATAGTGACAGTTGCCTTGCTGCTGCTGTTTAATCAAAGTTTT
>CALGIY010000089.1 GCA_937914965.1 uncultured Thermoanaerobacteraceae bacterium
GCCTTGCTCTCACTATTTTTCACCGATTCAGTGGTAACCAATCTAGAGCAAGCCATGAGTGCTGACCAGGAAGTATATCAAAGATTCTTTGGAAAGATGCTGGCAGAGGGAATCTATCTACCACCTTCTCAATTTGAGTCTCTTTTCCTTTCGACAGCACATACAGAAGAGGATCTGGAGCGCACAATCTGTGCTGCACGCAGAGCTCTTTCATAGCTGCTTCTTATGCTTCGTGGCTAAAGCTGTATAAATATTTAAGGCCTCCGAAAAGGAGGCCATGTTTTTTTAGATTTTTTTAAATATTTTTTTTGAACTAGATTTTACCTTTAAACATGTATGCTTTTGTTTCTTTAATGCCGAACATTAGAGCCTCGGTATGATCCTTCATATAGATATCAATTCGATTTCCCTTGATAGCCCCACCGGTATCTTCTGCAACAAATGTACCCAGGCCTTCCAGGTAAACTTCGGTACCCAAGGGAATGATATTGGGATCAACTGCAATAGTGTGATTTTCCTGGACAAGATTACCGCTGCACGTTATGCCATCAGTTTTGCCACAACAGATTGGACAAGCGCAGTAGGCGGTAACTGCGACCGTCAGGGTTTTTTCCGGACTGTTATTTTGAACCCAGGCGAAAGCATACTCTTGTTCGGCAAGTTCCTCGGGCGGCGTTGATGACCATGCCGCTGTTGGAAAAGCTCATATTATCATCAGAGCCAGGGCCAAGGCCTGTTTGATTTTTTTCATAAACAGGCAGACACCTCCTTACTGACAACTTGATTTAATCATAGAGTGTGCAGGTGAGGAGCAAATTATCATGCCATTTAAAACCATAATTGCTTTTTTATTTTTTTAAATAAACCTGCAGGAAACTCTGTAGGATATGACTTGACAGGTTGGAGCAAACATGTTATCTTTTTGTACGTGGTGAGCGGCTGTGGCGGAATTGGCAGACGCGCTAGACTCAGGCTCTAGTGGGCATTGCGCTCGTGGAGGTTCAAATCCTCTCAGCCGCACCAGAGAAATAACGGCTTCCAGTGATTTTGACTGGAGGCCTTTTTGGTCTTCATACCAGGCTCGGATGAGCAATTCAAACAAAATGTGGTAAAATATAGTTATAGTATTATTTTTAAGGGAAAAAATGAATATATGATGGAAAGAATGATGATGGTAAAAATCGGTAACAATTGGAGGTGTTCAAGTGGTAGGACGAACTAGGGGCTTTATCTATCATTACCGGCATATGCGCCGCTACCAGGAGATACTGAATGTTCTTGTCAAGAACGGATTCAGTTTTTTGATCGATAGGCTAGATCTTCCTGGTATGCCTCTGTACCGTCATTTTAAAATGGGCCAACTGCCCAAGGAACAGGAATTAGTAAATCTCCCTGCTCGAGCGGCCAAGGTTTTAAGGGAACTTGGTCCTACATTTATTAAACTTGGACAACTCCTCAGCACCAGACCGGATTTGCTGCCGAATGAATATTTAAAAGAACTGGTCACACTCCAAGATGATGTGCCTCCGGTTCCCATGGATCAAGTTGAGGAAACTTTTTTACAAGAGGTAGGACAACCTATCGCTGAGGTTTTTGCCGAATTTGACCCTCAAGCACTGGCGTCCGCATCAATTGGGCAGGTACATCGTGCTAAATTGGTTACCGGAGAGGATGTCGTAGTTAAAATACAAAGGCCTGACATTCCTCGCCTCATTAAGGTTGATTTGGAAATAATCGAGGATATTGCAAAGATCATTGAACAAAAAACTGAGCAGGGCAAGAATTATAATATTTCGGAAAATCTCGTGGAGTTTCGGATGTCCTTACTGGAAGAACTAGATTTTACTTTAGAGGGCCGCAATGCCGAGATCTTTAAGAAGAATATGCAGGATGACACCAATACCTATATACCGGGGGTTTACTGGGATTACACGAAACAGCGAGTTCTGGTCATGGAATATGTGGAGGGTAAAAAGATTACAAAGCGCGAAGCAATGCTCGCTGCTGGCTATGACCCCCAAATGATCGCTCGTACCCTTGTTGAAGCCATGATTAAACAGATTTATGTGGATGGCTTCTTTCACAGTGACCCTCACCCAGGGAATTTAGCGGTGCTGCCAGGAAACAAAGTGGTTTTTATGGACTTTGGCCAAGTTGGCCAACTGGATGAGGAGATGCGTGAAAAGGCAGCTGACCTGGTGCTTGCCCTTGTGCAGCATGATCTTGATGCGATCTTGAAGGGACTCTTGAGGATCGGGGTTGTTCGGGGAGAGCCGAACATGAGCAGCTTAAAACGTGATATCAGTAGATTAGAAAGAAAATACTACGGGCTTCCTTTAAAGGAAATCAATGTGGGGACATCGATTCAGGAACTGATGGAGGTCGCCTCACGTTATCAAATACAGATCCCTGCTGACTTCGTAATGGCTGCTAAAGCAGGGGTTACACTGGAAGGAACGATCAGTGAACTGGACCCGGAGCTCAGCATTGTAGAAATTGCAGAACCCTTTGCGTCCCGGGTTATTCTACACAGATATGATCCCCGGCGTATTCTGAAAATTACACAGCAGAATATTCTTCAGCTTTTTTCTACATTCACCAATTTGCCTGGTTTGATGGAGGATGTTATCGACAAAATTAAGCGTGGGCAGTTAGCGTTACCCATTGAGCATAAGGATCTGTCCTTTGCGGTTAGACAGTTAAGAAAAGCTGTACACCGCCTTGCTCTAAGCTTGATCTTATCTAGTTTGCTGATTGCTGGAGCAATTATGGTAAGTGCAAATCCTTCATCTTTTTTTCACCGTTTTCATATATCCGAAATAATTTTTCTCTTCGC
>CALGIY010000090.1 GCA_937914965.1 uncultured Thermoanaerobacteraceae bacterium
AGGTTAGTTAACAATAAATAGTATTACTTATATTATAATTAATATTAATAATTGGCTGGCGACCGTACCTTCAATGATCTTCAAGAGTGCTTGCTGCACCCCTTCACCGGAGACATCCCTAGTGATTGATGGATTTTCCGATTTGCGTGCTATTTTGTCGATTTCATCGATGTAGACAATCCCCTTCTCCGCTTTTTCTACATCGTAGTCCGCGTTCTGAATCAGCTTGAGCAGAATATTCTCTACATCTTCACCTACATAGCCAGCCTCGGTCAGGGATGTGGCATCTGCTATAGCAAAAGGCACATTCAAGATCCTTGCCAGTGTCTGGGCCAGCAGCGTTTTTCCACAGCCAGTAGGCCCAAGCATCACAATATTGCTCTTCTGCAGTTCCACATCGTCAGCACGCATTCCAGCATTGATCCGCTTGTAATGATTGTAAACGGCCACCGAAAGGATCTTTTTGGCGTATTCCTGGCCAATAACATACTGGTCGAGTATGTCTTTAATCTCCTGGGGTTTGGGGATATCGGTTAATTCAAAATCCGCTTCCTCTCCCAGTTCCTCTTCGATGATTTCATTGCATAATTCAATGCATTCATCGCAGATATACACACCGGGACCTGCCACCAGTTTCTTTACCTGGTCCTGCAGTTTACCGCAGAAGGAACACTTCAGTTGTCCTTTTTCATCACCAAATTTGTACAATTGTACACCTCCCCTAGGGTTACCCCTTTTCGCCAATCCGATATGTGATTACTTCGTCGATAATCCCGTACTTTTTCGCATCTTCGGCATCCATGAAGTTATCACGTTCGGTATCCTGTTTAATCTTCTCAAGCGGCTGCTCAGTCAACTTCGCAAGAATTTGATTGAGCCGGTCCTTTACTTTGATAATGCGCTTGGCATGAATCTCAATATCAGTAGCCTGCCCCTGGGTACCACCCAACGGCTGGTGGATCATGATCTCGCTGTTCGGAGTAGCAAAGCGCTTCCCTTTATTTCCAGCAGCTAAAAGAAACGCTCCCATGCTTGCAGCCATTCCCACACAAATTGTGGAAACATCAGGTTTCACATAGCGCATGGTATCGAAAATCGCCATCCCTGCAGTAATAGACCCGCCGGGAGAGTTAATATAGATGTAAATATCCTTCTCCGGGGCCTCCGCTTCGAGAAAAAGCAGCTGGGCAATGGTAATATTGGCTACATTGTCATCTATAGGAGTACCCAAAAAGATGATTCTGTCTTTCAAAAGCCTAGAGTAAATGTCGTATGACCTTTCACCACGGCTCGTCTGCTCAACCACAATCGGAACCAGATACTGTGCATTACTCATTTGTTCACCTGCTCTCAATACTTTATTCCTCTATATTATAATATACCAGATTATTGCACCTGTTAAAAGAGACCGCTTGGCAGAAATATCTAGCCCGCGGCCCTCTTAATTCCTCCTTTGGATTCCTAAACTATTCTGCATCCTCAGAGGTCTGGGTTTCTTCTTGGCCGATAACCCCTGCACTACTTTCTTCAACCGGAGTTGTACCTTCCTCGTTCTCTTCTTGCGCTGGTTCTTCAGTGAGAGCAACAGCCTGCTCAGCCAGGAAATTCTGCACTTTGTCAAGCAGCAATCCATCTTCAATATAGGAAATCTGGCCCTTGGCTTCAAGATTCTCTTTCAGCTTATCAGCCTCTACATTATATTGGGCAGCCAAATCATCAATTTCCTGTACTAATTCTTCAGGAGTCACTTTAATTCCTTCTGCCTTGGCCACTGCACCCAGCACAAGCTGCGTCTTGACTGTAACCCTGGATCTAGCTTCCAAATCCTGGCGCAGTCCATCAGTATCCGTTTTGGCCATCTTCATATAGTCATCAAGAGTCAGGCGCTGCATGGCCAGGCGTTGTACAAAGCGGTTTGTTTCCTGTTCCAACTGACGATTAAGCAGGGTTTCTGGAACATCCAACTCAGTACCATCAACAACTTTGGTCACAACACGCTCTTTAAAAATACGCTTAGCATTAAGATGTCCTGTCTCTTCTATTTTCTTTCGCATAAATTCTTTAAACTCTGCAAGAGTTGAGCACTCACTGACATCTTTCGCAAACTCATCATCGAGTTCAGGGTACTCCTTCTTCTTAACAGATGCAACCTTCACCTTGAATGCAGCTTCCTTACCTTCTATGTCATTGTATTGATAAACCGAAGGCAGATTCATGGTGAACTCCTTCTCTTCACCTATCTTCATTCCGAGCAGATGGGCATCCAAGCCGGGGATATACTTAGCTGCTCCTACTTCTACAAACTTGTCCGGTCCTGATAGGCGCGGTTCTACAGTACCATCAATTTTAGTTTCCAGGTCTAAAACCGCTACATCCCCATCATCTACCTCTTTATCACCAGCATCAACCAATCTGGCTTGCCGCTGCTGTAGGAGTTTAAGCTGTGTCTCAACCTCATCATCACCCACTTTTACCTCGGGGATGACCGCCGAAACTCCCTTATATTCTCCAAGCTTGATTTCTGGAAGAACCTCTACTTTGACATTAAAAATAAATGGCTTCCCTTCCTCTAACTGTACAATTTCGATCTCAGGCTTATTAATTGGTTCAATGGATGTTTCCTGAACTGCTTCTTCGTAAGCCTGGGCGAGGAGGATATCTATGGCTTCCTGATAAAGCGCCTCTTTCCCCAAATGCGCCTCTAGGATCGGGCGTGGTGTCCTGCCCTTTCGGAATCCAGGAACAACGGTCTTCTTGACAACTTTACGGTAAGCCTGCTCGAGAGCCTCAGCCACCTTTTCCTCTTCAACTTCCACATTAATTGACGCCTGGTTTTTCTCTATACTTTCCAGGGTTGCACGCATTTATGCTCCTCCTCACTCTTTACTTGCCATTATCATATTTTCAGGCATCCCCAGCCGTAACTCCCAGCAAGGCATGCCCCAAAAAACAAAGCCGTTTGGTGCGGGAGAAGGGATTTGAACCCTTACGGTTAACCCACTGGATCCTAAGTCCAGCGCGTCTGCCAGTTCCGCCACTCCCGCTCTTACGTAGCAATAATAGCACCGCTCCTTTTGTTCGTCAAGTTCTATTTCGATAAAACAGCAAAATGCACCTAATCTGGGCTATTGTGGCCATATATCATGATTAAAGAATAGAATACCCCGTCATCTGGTTACATTAGATTCAAGAGATCCAGGAAAAATAAGCTAGAAGGTGAATAACGAAATGGCAGAAAAAATACTAGCAATTTTGCTCCTGATTCTAATAGGGAGCACCATCCTCTATGTCATTTATACAAACATCATCATACCCCTGCGCAAACCGCCATCCTAAAAAAAATGCCACCTACCGGATAAGGTTGACACCCGGAGTAGGTGGCCTGTGTTTCTTCATATTACGATACATTATTCTTCTTCTCCCCTTAGGTCTTCGATGACCTTCTCGATCAACCTCGATAACTTGCGATCCCGTAAGCTGTAAAAAACCATCTTCCCTTCCTTACGATGCTTGGCCAACCCTGTATTCCTCAAAAAACGCAGGTGATGGGAAGCCGCCTGGACAGTGGATCCTGAAATGCTGGCTACATCACAAACACAAAGTTCACCCTGGGCAAGGGCATGAATAATCTTCAGCCTGGTATCATCAGCCAAGGCCTTAAAGAAAGCAGCAATGCCTTCTGTATCAGCGACCTCTTTTTTTAGCCTATTCACTTTTTCCTCATCATAGGTAAAAGTCTCGCGGGTATCCGGATCTTTATTCATATCTTTATTCATAAAACCACCTCACAATTACAATTATGCACAAAAACAGCCCGGGTCCTCACGAAAATTATACCTTATTTTCTGAGCGCTCGGGCTGATAACCTTAAAAAATACAAAATATTAGCAATCTCTGTTATTTGCTCTCATTACGAGAAGCCCAGATCGGATCTGCCACTGCTTTCCAGTCGGCAGAACGCTGGTCAAGGAAACCGGCGATTTCCCCGTTCAGTACTGTATCTGCTCCATCATGGGTAGGACGGGCACCAGTTTCCTTCACGATTTGGCGCAGTGCCGCTGGATTATCTATAATCGGACAGGGGCACAGCATATTTTCCGAAAAGGGCTGTCTGTTCTGGTATGCAGAAAAGAGCGGGTTTTTGAAAACTTCTTTTAAGCTCTTATCCCGGATGTTATCGACAGCAAAGTGAACAAAGGCACAGGGCTCTACATCACCGCGGGCATTAATATGGAAGAAGCACTTTCCACCGGCGATGCAGCCTTCAGTATAAGTTCCATCATTCCAAAAATCCATGATCATCAGCGGCTTATGGAGCCGTAAATAAGGAACTCTCTCGGCTAGATAGGCGCGCTGTTCCGGAAGAATCATAAGATCTGGATCAGGTTTACGCCCGATAGGAACATAGTGGAAGGACCACATATATTTGACACCCTGCTCGATGAGGAAATCAATAAACTCATCGCTTGTTAGCTCCTTCACGTTATTCCTGGTCACGGTAACCGATGTCCCGAACAGGATACCTCTATCTCTCAAGCGGCCCATAGTATCAGTGATCCTCTTAAAAGCCCCTTTCCCACGCCGGTCATCGGTCGCATCCTCCCACCCTTCCAGGCTGATGGTAGGTGAAATGTTACCAAGTTCTTTCAGCCGGTCGGCCACCTCTTCATCGATCTTCGTTCCATTAGTATAAACCATAAAAATCATGTCGTTGTGTTTCTCTGCCATGTCAAGCAGATACGGGTAAACAAACGGTTCCCCACCAGAAACAACAACAGCATAGATACCCAGTTCTTTGGCTTCATAAAGAATACGATCCATGAGTTCGGGTTCTATTTGGTCATGTTTAGTATACTCACCTGCCCAGCATCCCTTGCACTTCAAGTTACAGGCGCTGGTAGGATCAATCAGAAATGTATAGGGAACATGGATCTGCTCCTCATCCTCTACCTGCTTCCGGCGAGATGTAGAGAGCATCAGGCTGTTAACTACAAAATTAGTAATAAGCTTGTTGCGCACATCTCTGTCGATATCAGTAAAAAAACTGTTTAAATAAGCTCTTGTAACAGGGTTCTGCTCATAAAAATCACGTATATTACAGATAAACTGCCGGTGCAGAGGGCTCGGGGTCATTTTTTCAAAGATTTTTGTGAGCTGCGGTATATTTTTTTCGGGGTTACCTTCCATATAATTTATTACCTGCATCAGTACTTTCTCTTCAACATAGCGCTTGGCAAAACTTAAGTTTACTTTCTCTTCACTCACTCTTATCGCCTCCCCAAATGTTAGGGCGTTGACCATTGATACCAGAGGTAGTTCTCTGAGCAGTCACATCCACCCATTAATCCGACTTGGTAAAAAATATCCCTCCTTATATAGCAGTACCGAAACTTCCTTGTGAAAAACATTCAAACGATTGCTTTATTATCATAATATCTCGCCATATTTGTCATGTCAAGGAGTTATAAGTCGAATACAGTCATTTACTTATAGATAATAAAAGCTCAAGCACCAGGCCGCATTGGGGAGCCTGATGGACACAAACCAGCACACAGACTGCATTTCTGATATACGGTGGATGGGATGCAGTAGGTATATTAGTCTGTATATGGAAATAAATATGTCTTATGGCAAGCTTATCCTCGGCGAAATAAAGTTAACTTTAGTATTGACAATTGAGAACCATTATCATACTCTTTAATTAAGGAGCCAACATTAGATTAAGATCGCTTATCCGATATTCTTAATCTATCAAGCAGTAACATCTTCAATTGCAATTGTGTCCAGCGGATGAGAATGAATATCATATTCAGCTATGCTTGCTAATTTGTTTTATGGCAGGAGGAGTTACCATTGAAGAAGACTCGCGGAAACAAAAAAAACCTGTTTTCTAAGTTTCTCAATAAAAGAGAGACTTCACAACGCCTGGACACCCGTCGGAAAAAGAAACTAGTCCTGGTGGGCACTCCCAATGTAGGTAAAAGCGTGATTTTTAATATTTTGACCGGGACCTATGTCACTGTATCCAACTACCCGGGAACCACAGTAGAGGTAACTAGAGGAACAGGAAGGTTTAATCAAGATGCTTATGAGGTGATCGACACCCCTGGCATGTATTCCCTCTTTCCGATAACTGAAGAGGAACAAGTAACCAGAACACTCCTGCTGGTGGAAAAGCCAGATATTGTTCTGCATGTTGTTGATGCCAAAAACCTTGAGCGAATGCTCCCCCTTACCCTACAGCTGTTGGAGGCCGGGATGCCTGTTATTCTTACCGTCAACATGATGGATGAGGCAGAAAGAATCGGCCGCAGCATTAATTTGGACAAACTCTCCAGGTTGCTCGGAATCCCTGTAGTGGGAACAGCAGCAGCAGTAAACCGCGGTATAGATCAATTGAAAAGGATGGTGGCGGAGTATGTCAGGAAACGTGTCGCCTGATCAGGGCTTCGCCCTCCAGTATGATGAACCAATTGAAAGAGCCCTGACTGGTATTGAAAAACTGCTCAAAGCCAGGTACACATTCTCCAAGCGCATGATCGCCTTGCTCCTGCTCCAAGAGGAAGCGGAAATCATCAAGATGGCCCAACTTCGGGAGGCCAGCTTCCCGCAGATCTTTGCCATCATTCAGAATACCAGGTCGAAATACAAAGACCCCCTGCGCTATGTGATCACCCTGCAGCGGCAGGAGAAAGCAAATGATATCCTCTCCCAGGTAATAAGTGACAGCAAAAAAACAACTCGTCTCCAGTCGGTGCTTGACCGCATCACAATCCAACCCCTAACCGGGATCCCAATCCTGCTTGTGGTTCTCTACTACGGATTGTACAAATTTGTAGGCCAGTTTGGCGCGGGTACACTGGTTGACCTGATCGAAGGAAACCTTTTCGAAATATATATCAACCCCTGGGTTAATCAGTTTGTAGCAAAGACCATCCCCTGGCACGCTCTCCAGACACTGCTTGCTTTTGACTACGGCATTATCACCCTGGGTCTGCGCTACGCAGTAGCCATCATTCTACCCATTGTGGGCACATTTTTCTTGGCCTTTTCCCTGCTCGAGGATTCCGGCTACCTCCCCCGCCTTGCTCTGCTGGTAGACCGCCTTTTTAAAAAAATTGGTCTGAACGGGAGAGCAGTAATCCCCATGACCCTGGGGTTTGGATGTGACACCATGGCAACACTGGTAAGCAGGACCCTGGAAACAAAAAGAGAGCGGGTAATTGCTACCCTGCTCTTAGCACTGGCCATACCTTGCTCTGCCCAACTGGGTGTAATGATCGGCCTGCTGTCAGGAAGGCCTTTGGCTCTGGCGACCTGGGCAGGGTTCGTGATCCTTGTCTTTCTCTTGGTGGGTTACCTGGCAGCAAAGATCATACCTGGGGAGATGCCTGCCTTTTACATGGAACTTCCCCCTCTGCGCCTCCCCAGGATTTCCAACATATTAGAGAAGACTATTTCTCGTATGCAGTGGTACTTCCTGGAGATTGTTCCCTTCTTTATCCTGGCCAGCGTTCTTATCTGGGCTGGAAATATAACTGGCATCTTTGATGCCATCATTAATGGGACCGCCCCCCTGATGCAGGCACTGGGACTCCCAACAGAAGCGGCAGAGGTCTTTCTCTTTGGCTTCTTCCGCAGGGACTACGGAGCAGCAGGTCTCTATGATCTCCAAAAAGGAGGAGTATTATCAGGAGTACAGTTGGTAGTCGCCTCTGTAACCCTAACGCTTTTTGTACCCTGCATTGCCCAATTCGCTATCATGATCAAGGAACGGGGATGGAAAACCGCCCTGGCTATCGCCGGCTTCATCTTCCCCTTCGCCTTTTTATGCGGTTATATTCTCAATTTGATCCTCTCACTGCTGGGAGTAGTCCTTTAATGGACAGGGGGACGGTTCTGGGGTCCACATATAAATAGCAAACCTGACCCAATTGGAGGTGGTATATTAATGAAGTGCAGTTTTTGTGGAAAAGAATTCAATGAAATACACGCCCACGGGTGTGGTCCCTGCCCTATGCGATCAAACTGCGGCAAGGTAAAGTGCCCTCACTGTGGTTTCGAAATGCCTCAGGAAAACATAATCTGGAGGTGGTTCCGGCGCCGCAGAGGTAGTGCTGGGAAAGGAAGGGGTCTGCAGAGGAGACACAGGCGCCAGGAGTGTATGTTGTCACAGTTAGCAGCAACAGAAGAGGCCGTTATCTCCCGCATCGATACCGGGAACCCTAGAACACTTAATAAAATCATGGCGCTGGGAATTCTTCCAGGGATGAAAGTGACCATGATTCAAAAGTATCCATCCTTTGTCTTCCAGGTGGGGAATACCCGCGTCACTGCAGATGAAAATATGGTCAATGACATCCTGGTGCAGAAGGAATAGTTATCTTGCCAAGCCAACTAACAACATCGTGGCCAACATATAGATCGATGCCGCTTTGAATAGCAAAAAATTACGTTTCTCAGTCGGAAATACAGAACAGAAAACAGCAACAGCTATCAGTACCACAACAGAGAGAACTGAAGCCCCCAGGTAAGTGCCTCGCACACCATTCAAGATAACCGCCAGCAGCATCGCCAGTCCAGTCAAAATGGTAGATCCAGCCAGAACCAACCGGGTTAGATCTACCCCATAAATAGAAGGAAACGTAGGAACTTCTGCGGATTTATAGTCATCAGCATACCGCATGGCAAAGGTCAAAATGTGAATCGGAATCCAAAGTAAAATCGCCAGGGCAAGCAGTACACCGACCATGTCAATACAACCTGTTCCCAGTGCTCTCCCCGCCAAAACTGGCATCCCCCCGGAAACTCCCCCTGGAATTACAGAAAAGGGAGTTTTCCTTTTCAGCCACATAGTATAAACACCAGCATGGAAAAACAAACCTGCAGCCACAACTATGCCGTATAAAGGGGTCAACGTAAATGCCCAGGCAACACCGACTATAGAAATCAATGACCCGAAAGCGAGCGCCTCTCGGGGAAGCAAAACCCCAGCAGGCAGCGGACGCTTGATGGTCCGCGGCATCTTGGCATCAATATCGCGGTCAACATACATATTGAGCACAGTGCTGCCGCTGATGGCCAGGAAAAGACTGCCCAGTAGAGACAATGTGATTTTCCAATCAAATGCCCCATCAAAAGTACCTTATAGATCATATATACTACTCCCTCCT
>CALGIY010000091.1 GCA_937914965.1 uncultured Thermoanaerobacteraceae bacterium
TATTACCAGGTGGACCTATGGATGGAGGTATAGTATTTGATGGACGTCAGTCAGATCAAACCTCAAGTATGGAAGGAATATCTAATCTAGCAGCAGCCATTAGCATTCCTGGAACAATTTTATCACACCTGATCCAACAGTACCTAGACCCAGCAGCCCGATGCCGATAACGTCATCCATGGATATCCTCCTAGTACTTATAATCCAGCTATTAAATATAATACTCGAAAATTTCGTTTCTGCAAATGTCAAGTCCTGCTTTAAGGGCTGAAAAATAAAAAAAACGGTCGTGTTGACCGTTTTGAAAAATTTAGATAATAATGCAGATCAGGCCGCCACTTCCTTCGTTGACAATCCGCTGCACTGTTTCCTGTAGTTTTTCCTGGGCATTATCCGGCATCCGATGTAATTTGTTCTGTATACCTTCTCTTACTAAATCGTGCAGCGATTTCCCAAATATATCCTTCTGCCAGATTTTAATTGGATCATCCTCAAATTCTTCCAGCATATAATGGACCAGTTCCTCACATTGTTTTTCAGTACCAATAATCGGAGTAATCTCTGTGGTAATATCCGCCCTAATGATATGGAGAGAGGGTGCACTTGCCTTTAACCTTACACCAAAGCGATTTCCCTGCCGAATCAGTTCAGGTTCTTCTAGAATCATCTCATCCAGGCTAGGTGCCACAACACCATATCCAAGTTCCTGTACCTCTTCCAGGGCTGGAGCCATTTTTTCTAGTTCTGACTGAGATTTGCTGAGATCTCTCAGCAGTCGCAGGATATCATGCTCCCCAGCAACTGAAAGTCCGCTCACTTCCTCGAGCACCTTAAAGAACAGTTCATCCTGGGACTGGACCTGAATATCGGCAACACCTGTGCCCATATTCATTTCCTGCAGAACCGCAGTAACCACAAACTCGCTCTCCCTTATTTTTTCGACAGCTTGATCGATGTCCCGCAGCCTAGTTACACTTGCTACAGCTTCCTTGATTACCTGCTCAAATTCTGAACGCAGCCAGTGGGTATCTTCCAGTTCTTCCACCCAAAGCGGTAAATTAATATTGACCTCCTGAATTGGGAATTCGTAAAGAGCTTCTTGGAGAATGTTCAAAACATCATCATAGGTCATCTCCACACAGTTGATAGCTAGAACTGGAACATCATACTTTTCTTCTAGGTTCTGTATCAGTTCAATGGTCTCATAGGACTCAGGATACAAAGTGTTGAGAATCACGATAAAAGGCTTATTTAGCTCTTTTAATTCCCCAATTACACGCTCCTCAGCATCTAAATAATTGTCCCGGGGAATGTCCGTAATGGAACCATCAGTGGTTAATACAATTCCGATGGTAGAATGGTCCGCAATTACTTTACGGGTCCCGATTTCAGCTGCCTCTTGGAAAGGAACAGCCTCCTCAAACCAAGGTGTCATCACCATGCGTGGCCCGTTCTCTTCCTCTTCATAACCAAGAGCACCATCGACAGTATAGCCAACGCAGTCAACCATTCGGACCTTCATGTTGAGGCCGTCACGAATCAAGATCTCTACAGCATCCTGGGGTATGAATTTCGGTTCTACAGTCATAATCATCCTGCCGGCCCCACTCTGGGGTAGTTCATCAACTGCTCGCTCCTTGTCATTAGGATCCGCGATATTAGGCAGCACCAGCAGTTCCATCAAACGCTTGATAAAAGTTGATTTACCAGTCCGGACAGGCCCGACAACACCCAGGTAAATGTCTCCACCTGTTCGCTCAACAATATCCCGGAAGATATTATTATTTTCCATGGGCAACCCCCTCCCTATTCTTTTTTATGCAAGACAATCCTTATTCATACCAATTAATTGATCTGAGCTATCCGTCTCCGGGGATTTCTCATTGATCTATTTATATGCCAGTTAATTATTGGTATTACACGGAAAGGAATTAAAAAAGCGGCTTCTTTTTGAAGCCGCTCTGCCCAATTTTATTCTACCAGAAGCGAATCCGGTTTTCGGTCCCCGCCTGCAGACGCCGGATGTTGGGAAGGTGTCTGATTACGATAATAATAGGGGCCGGTATAGCAAAGATGAAGTAAGCCCAGGGCACATGCAAAAACAGCGCAATCAGCGGTACAGCAAGTGCGGCGATAATTGATCCCAGGGAAACGTATCCTGAAACAATGACAACAAATAGCCAGATAATAAAGGCAATGAAAACGACCCCAGGCATCAAGGCAAGCAGTACTCCAGCCCCCGTAGCCACCCCCCGTCCTCCACGGAAACCGAGAAAAATCGACCAGTTGTGTCCGGCAATCGCTGCCAGTCCTGCCCCAACAGCCCAAAATGGACCGAAATAATTATTTACTATTAATACCGGGAGAAAACCCTTGGCCACATCACAGAAAAAGACAATTGAACCAGCTTCTGGCCCCAGGACACGAAAGGTATTCGTGGCCCCGATGTTTCCACTTCCGTAGCGGCGCAGGTCAATTTTCTTCTTCCAACCCATCAGATACCCGCAGGGAATGGAGCCAATCAAATAACTAATCAAAAGGACCATGATCCGCATTGTTCTCCCCCCTTATTCATTTTGCCGGGGACTACGCCCCCGGAAGATAAACCTTACAGGAGTTCCTTCATAACCATAAGCATCCCTGAGTTGCCGCTCAAGATAGCGTTTATAGGAAAAATGGATCATCTCAGGGTCATTCACAAAAAAAACGAATGCAGGAGGCTTTGTAGCAACCTGGGTTGTATAATAAAACTTGAGTCCACCCTTACGCACCGCATGTGGAGGGTTCAGAAAAACAACCTCACTCAGCCAGGAGTTTAAGTTCCCTGTACTGATCTTTTTGTTCTGCTCACAGTTTACATCATCAACAACGTCCAGGATTTCTTCTAACCCTTTCCCTTGGAGTGCTGAAACAAAATGTAACGGGGCATAAGAGAGAAAAGCCAACTCATCAGCGACCATATTTTCAAAATGGCGCTGCCTATTCTTAAGACTCGCCGTTAAATCCCATTTGTTGAGTATTATTATAACGCCTTTTCCTGCTTCTTCAATATATCCCGCAATTTTTTTATCCTGTTCTACGATACCCTCAGCAGCATTTAGCACCAAAAGCACCACATCAGCACGGTCAACTGCTCTTAAGGAGCGCTGTACTCCATAATATTCTATGCCCTTGGACACGCGGCTGCGCTTCCGCATACCAGCGGTATCAACGAGGATATACGAACACTCGCCTTTTTGGAAGCTAGTGTCAATAGCATCCCGGGTTGTCCCTGGGACATCACTGACAATCACACGGTTTTCCCTGAGCAGAGCATTGATCAAAGATGATTTCCCTACATTTGGCCTTCCCACTACTGCGATCCGGATGCCCTCTTCTTCCACCTGGGGCGTGATCTCGGGGAGTAAAGAACACATCCTGTCCAGTAGTTCACCGATGTTTAAACCATGCACACTGGATATAGGAACAGGTTCGCCTAAACCCAGCTTGTAAAACTCGTAAATGTCCTGTTTTTTAAAATCATCAACCTTATTCACTGCCACAATAGTCTTTTTACCACTTTTCAATAGAACCTGTGCAACCTGTTGGTCTTCTAAGGTAACCCCCACCTGGCCATCTACCACAAAAACAACTACATCTGCTTCTTCAATAGCTATCGTCACCTGTGTTTCTACTTGACCACGAAAATCAGTGTCTTCTAAGAAAAGGCCTCCGGTATCGATAAGGGTAAAGGACTGTCTGTCCCATTCTACATCCCGGTAGAGGCGGTCCCTGGTAACACCAGGTTGATCCGCAACAATGGCCGTTCTCGCACCTGATAGACGATTAAAAAGAGTTGATTTTCCAACGTTCGGCCTTCCCACAAGGGCAACAACCGGTTTTTTCACAGTCGATCTCCCCCTAATTTTAAAATGCATTCAACAAGTGCCGGAGCAGTGGTATCGAGTAGGTGGATTGAACACTTGCACCTGCGCTCCACCTCAGCGACAGTAAGCCCATCAAGGAAAAGTGAGGTGCCGCGGCGCAGCAGAATGCGGGGTACCAGAACATCTTCCCCTTTAGATGATTTCAGACCCCAGAGCAGATCCTGCCCAGTAATAAGTCCAGTTACAGTTATCCGGGGACCAAAAAAAGTATTCGGGATGCTGATCAACTTTAAATCCAAATTTTTGATCAAGCGAAGGCGCCTGACCACTGGAAGAAGGACACTTGCCCCGGCCCGAGATGTTACAATAGACAATTGGCGCGTCTGGCGAAGTCTTGCTGGCAGTGACGGGCGAATTTTTCGAAAGTCATCATAGAAAAGCCGTCCCATCCCGATCCCATTCTCCAATTGAGGAAAACCGTCATATGACTCACTGGAAGGGAAAGGCTGCCTTGCTTTCAGGTAAAACTCATCTCCCAGGTAAACAAAAGAAACTCCATTTCTCTGACGAAATGTTTCCTGTAAGCTGTTCACCTTATTAATTATTTTCCTGCTTTCTGGCATTGTTATGCCACGTAAAATAGGAAGTCCTTGCCGGAATTTAGTCAATCCTACAGGCACAACCCCTACTGACGCCACCTGCGGCCAGAAGGCAGCCAGATCCTCAATGGTTCGCTCCAGAACCTTTCCGTCATTCCAACCAGGACAGAGTACCACCTGAATGTGCATTGTAATGCCTTTTTTTGCAAAACATGAGATCAAATCCAGTACCGGTGCTGGCCCCTTTCGCCCCATCATGCTCCCCCGCAGAACTGGATCGGTAGTGTGCACCGAAAGATACAGAGGACTCAATTTTAGGTTCATGATTCTGGTGATCTCACCCTCGCTCAGGTTAGTCAGGGTAATGAAATTACCGTGTATAAAGGAGAGCCTGTAGTCATCATCTTTTACATAAAGAGAAGAGCGTAGGCTCGAAGGCAGTTGATCAATAAAACAAAATACACACTTATTATGGCAGCGTTTTATTCCATCAAAACAGTCTTCAAGAAAAACAATTCCCAGATCAGTATCACAATCTTTGGTAATCTCCAAGGCAGCTACTTGCCCATCAGGCTGGTGAATCTTCAATTTTACGTTTTCTTCTGTAATCAGGTACCTGTACTCAATTAAATCCCGCGGACGGATACCATTGATAGACAGTAGTTGGTCCCCTCTCTTGATGCCTTTGGCATCAGCGATCGAACCGGGAACAATTCTTACAACGGGTATACCAGGTAGTTTACAATGTTTCATATTTGTCTCCATCTTTTTTCTCCATTATCATTTAGCAAGAGGATTTAGTCAAGAATACCTTCCAACAATGAAACCCTAATCTCGTATGCTTCCCGGCGACTTCCTTCAATAAAGTTCCGTAATGCTTTTTTTTTAAGCAAAGAAAATAATCGTGATTTACTATATTTAAGAATTTTTCTAACGGCCTTCAAAAATAAAGATGAATGCAGTTGTGACTTGGCAATACATAGGGAGATCCGCGGGATCTCCATCAGGGTTCGTGTCTCCCTTAATATTTGTGCCATAATCTCCGGTTCCTTGCCTGCACCGAGCAAATAGAGGTTGTGACCATCTTCTTTCCCCAGATATCGCAGTGTCCCGAGCTTTCCGGAAAACGTCTGCCCGGCGACCCAGTCAAGCAGGTCATTATCCCCAATACCCGGATTAAGGTGCAGTCCAGCCAGTAACAGAGGAACAGAATCACCCTCCGGGCAGATATAGAAAACGAAACGGCGTTCCGAGTAGTTTAGAGAACAGCTGCCATACGAGGGTTCTTGCTTTGCAAACTTCAAAACGT
The DNA here is from genome assembly GCA_937914965.1 of uncultured Thermoanaerobacteraceae bacterium. Lineage (GTDB taxonomy): Bacteria > Bacillota > DSM-12270 > Thermacetogeniales > Thermacetogeniaceae > CALGIY01. The sequence continues at coordinate 5,775 of CALGIY010000091.1, forward strand.
TATTCGCTATCTGAACCAGGAAGGGATAAGCTATTTGAGTTCCATAAACCACAAGTGGCCTTCCAATGGTAACAAGATTTAAACCCCTGGAAAGAAACCCTCCAATCACCATTAAGGGATTAATAGGAGAAGTGGTATCAACAGGGCAAATCTCCCTTTCACAATCAAATAATTCAACAATTTTATGTATAAAAATGGTTACATTAGGCCCAGCAGTCCGCTTTCCCAATACAAATATTTCGTTCCCCAACATGTCTCGCCCAATAAAGCGGAAACGACCATGTGTTACTCTTTGATACTGATCATAGTGGGGAACCCCCAAAAGTTCAGCAGGGCTGGCGGTCCTTCCCTTTGGCAGCATCCCCAGATGAATCCCCGCTGAGGTCACCGAAGAGTGCGAACCACCATAGCAGTGGTAAATTATTTTTGCCATGCCCAAACCCTAGTGGTTAACAATGATCATTACCCCATTTCCCAGGTCGTGA